>JACRDJ010000089.1 GCA_016218635.1 Candidatus Iainarchaeum sp. | reverse complement strand
TTTTCTTTAATCCCGCCAAAATCGATGAAGTGGATTCCTTTGATGAATTGGCTTCCGTTGAACTGAATTTATTCCGCCTGAATTCGTCCGTTCAGAAAATTTCCTGTGCGGAAGCGGTTTCCAGAAAAATCGTTTCCGGAAAACTGGTGGCCTATTTGCTGGCCCGCGTGCAGCAGCTCTACCTGAAATTCGGGATTCCTTTGGCTTCCATGCGTTTCCGCGAACTCTCTGCTGACGACCGCGCGTTTTATGCGAAGGAAACCTGGGACTTTGAAGTGGAAATTGACGGGCAATGGATTGAACTGGTGGCCTGCAATTACCGCACGGATTATGATTTGCGCCGGCACTCGGAAGTATCCAAAAAAGACCTGCGGGTAAAAGAAGGCGGGGTTGAATTCTTTCCGCACGTCTTTGAGGCCTCCGCGGGAATTGACCGTACTTTCCTGGTTTCTTTGGCGCATGCCTTCCGCCGCGAACAACGCGGACCCGAAGAACGCACGTTCCTGGCATTGCCGTCTGCCCTGGCTCCCTATTCCTGTAGCGTGTTTCCGTTAATGAAAAAAGACGGGCTGGCGGAGCGGGCCACCCAATTGGCCCAAGAATTGAGAGAATGGAACCTGCCCGTATTCTATGACGAGGCAGGCTCGATCGGAAAACGCTATGCGCGCATGGACGAAGTCGGGGTCCCGTTCGCGGTTACCGTGGATTATGATTCACTTCAAGACGGAACGGTCACGCTCCGCGAACGCGATTCATTGGTCCAAAAACGCGTGAAAATTTCAGAGCTGCCGCTCTTGCTGGGAAAGCTCCTGCATAAGCGCGTTTCGTTCGAATCGCTGTAGCACCGGCATGGAGGTGTACGTAGATTAAAATGTTTTCAAGGTATAATTTATTCAAGCCGCAGTAGCATAACGGTTAATGCAGCGCTTTCGTAAAGCGCAGATTGAGGGTTCAAATCCCTTCTGCGGCTTCTTTTAGTGGATTATTTTCATGCCTGAACGCATTATTTTTAAGAAAAATAAAGACCGACTGCAATTCTTTGACCGGGTAAGACACGCGGGTTCTTTTGGATCTTGGACAAATCTGGCCAGGTTCTTGGGTGTCAAAAGAGAAACATTGAGGCTTTATCGAGCAGGTCATTTCACACTTCCCCTTCAATTGTTTGACGCACTTTTGCATTTTCTTTCCCATACTTTTCGAGTATATTATTCGACGGTTACTTTCCGAAGACCGGCTTCTTGGGGTCAGGTAAAAGGAGGAAAAGAACTTATTAAGCGACATCCTGAGATTTTTGAAAAAGGCAGAATGCTTTCCCGGAAACGGCCATTGAAGTACTCCTTTGATACTTCTTTACCCCTAAACAGGGAAGTTGCTGAGTTTGTGGGGGCCTTCATCGGAGATGGGTTTACTGCCCGATATGGGCAGAAAAAGCACATCTTCATGACTCAGTTCACCGGCGATTCCCGTTACGACTCTTCTTACTACCCGAATTTTATCATCCCGTTTGCCAAACGTCAATTCCATTGCCTCCCACGAGTACGTATAAAAGAAAATGTGATCCGGGTAACTTTTTACTCCAAACAGCTTTTCGGGTTTCTGACAGAACGGCTAGGTCTGCCAAGCGGACTCAAATTTGACAAAGTACTGATTCCCGAAGAAATTTATGCCACGGATTCCCTTTGCATTGCCTGCATTCGGGGCATATTTGACACGGACGGCTGTGTTTTTTTCGATAAACGGCCAGCTTATCGTAAACCATGTCTTCGAATTGATTTGCATATGAAAAATCCTCCTCTGTTATTGCAGATTCAAACGAGATTGCGTGAATGGGGCATTCGTTCCTTTTTCCTTGGTAACAAGCACCACATTCAGATTACGGGTCCTAAAGCCGTTAAAGAATTCGTTGAAAAAGTAGGGTTCTCCAACGAACGGCACGCTAGAAAGCTACGCGGTAGCTCAAGTGCTGCTGTGTTGCACAATTAGCCCGGTGATAGGTAAGGGCCCTTAAACCAAGGTTTTTCTTGGCAGACGCTGTTTTAAGATGCCCCACATGCAGAAAACTGAAAATTCACGCCGAGTTATGCAACACAGCATCAAGTGCCTGAGGCCGCTATAGGTTTAAATTCTGTAATTTACAGAATTAGTGCATTCCATGATTAAACTGAAAGTAAAAGGAAAAAGAGAGCCTATCACCATGGCAGAATGGAAGGACGTTGAGCACATGGTGAACCGCCATTTGAAAGAATACAAGGAATTCTACGCGGAGCTGGCGGAACTGTGAACCTTTCGGTGGTATTCATGTCCTTGGAAAAAGCCGCTCTTCAGTTTGCACAGAAAAAAATTTCCTTTAAGGAACTGGTTCGGCTGATTGGCCGTGGACCAGCCCGGAAAGTGGCTTTTCTGATTGAGGTTTCCCGAAAATCCCTGCAGAAAGGATTGAATTAAGCAAGGCTATTTCAGTCTCCAGAACCGCGGCTTCCCCTTTTCTTCCCGTTTGAATCCTTCTTTCACGAAGGCAGCCTTGTGCATGCCGGTGGCGCGGGCGGCCGGGTGTTCTGATTTCTTGGTTTATCCGGGAGTATTCCCATCCAGGAACCGGCTAATGAATGTGCATTCAATGCGCATTGTTTATATTGTTTAATGTGCATTATTGGTTGGTGATTGGAGCATGAATGCGAACCTGGGTACGCCCTATGAGGCGGTCATGAAGAAAATCATTGACCGGGGGTATGCCGGCAGCCAGACGGAGGTTCTCCGGCAGGCGCTTCTGGTGTATGAAAGAATGATTGATGAGGAGGAAGTAATGCTGGTGAATAAGGCCATTTCGGCGGAGATGGAGGAAGTCCGGAAGGACGTGAAAGGAACTAAAACCCTCGTGCAGATGAAGAAAAAGTACGGGCTGTGAGCGGGCATGCAGGTAATCTTTTCGCCCAGGGCCCAAAAAGAGCTGAATGAGTTTGACGCGGATTTAAGGAAACTGTTTTTCCGGCATGTGGATAAGGTGGCACTGGCTCCGGATCAGCGGCACATGCGTTTCGGGCTTCCCTTCTATGTGGAGGAAGTCACCCGGCAGGCACGGCTGATTTATAATTTTGAGGGCGGGAATCTCTTCATTCTCCGCTGTTTTGGCACGCACAAGGAATACGAGCGCTGGTACAAGAGTTATAAATAGTGTGAATTCCGGGCGGTTTCGTGCAGTTGGCGGAAGCGGGTGTATTCTTGGGAACTGGTTTAACCCGTATTTTCTTCCGGGGTGGGTTTGGTTTTCAGCTGCACGAGCACGTCTTGTTTGATTTCTTTTCTTTCCGTGGGCGCGAGGGGGTCGGTGTATTTGAGGTAGAGGGTGCAGAGGCTGCTGGAGTCATTCGCGTGCGCGGGGGGTGAAACGGTCAGGGTGAGGTTTTGGGTCTGCTGGGGGGCGAGAGTTTCGAGGAATGCGGGTGAAATGGAAAGCCATCCGGGTTCTAAATCGCATTGGGTGGCCAGGGTAATGCTTTCGAGCGTGGTTTTTCCGCCGTTGGAGAGCAGGGCATTCCGGGTGAGGGGGGTGAATTCGGTTAGGTTGGAGTCGCGTTCCACGAAGAGGGTGGACGGAATGTTTTCCAGCGAGAGTTCGCTTACGGCGGCATTCACCTGAAAAGAGAAACTGGCGGAAGCGGAAAGGAATTCGTTTTGGGCGGTGATTTTTCCCAAAATGCTGTCGTTGGGGGCCGCAATGGGAACGGAGAGTTTGATTTGGATTTCCTGTCGGCCGCCGTTCGCTTGAATGGAGGGAATGGCGGAGGGGGTGGCTTCCACCCAGGTTTGCACGGTTGCCGGAGGGGTCTGCCGGGAGGAAGTGATCTGTACGGAGAGCTGGAGGTCGCCGGCTTCGAGGGCGGGGTTTTGGTTGGAGAGGGTGATGATTTTCTGCTGGCTGGTTCCGGCGGCAATGGAACCGAAGGAGAGTTCGCGTTCGCTGAATACGAGTTCGGTTTTCCTGAATTCGGCGGGCGTGAATGAAATGGTTTGAGTCAGCAGGGGCTCTTCCTGGATGAAGAGGGTGCCGGTTATTTTTTGTCCCAGTTTGGTGAAACGGTTCCGGGCATTCAATGAAATGGGGATGGTGTTGGGTCCGGGGGAGAGCGTGAAGGAGTAATTCTGGTTGACGTCGAATGCGTCCGTGATTTCTTTGGAGAATTGCAGGTGCAGGGGGAGTGCGTAGGGGAGGTTGGATTGAATGGAGAGTGAGAGCGGAATGCGTTGGTTGGGGGAAATGATGGCCGGGAACTCGATGGGGGCCAGCTGGGCATCAATGAAGGGTTCGAGTTCGGCGGAAAGGGTTTGGGTTCCCTCCATGCGGGTGGATGGAATGGTTTTTTTGTGGAATGCGGGGGCAATGATTTCAAATGAGTAGGTTCCATTGAGTACGCGCATTTCTTTGGCGGGGGAGAGAAGGGTGGCGGTGAGCTGGTGCTCTTCGTTGAAGGCATTCACGCGGTAATCGGTGATGGGGGCGGGGGCCCAGGAACTAAATTCGAAGGAAATGGTCTGGTAATTAAAGCGGGTGTCGTATGCCCAGAATCCGCCGGCGGCCACGATGAGTGCGAGCAGGAGGGGCAGGGCGTAAGGGGGAATGAGGGGAGTGGCGGTCGCTTCGCTTTCGAGGGTTGGGGGTCCGAATAAGTCCGCGGCAGGCATAAGGATTATTTCTTTCGTTGCTTGAGTTTCTGGATTTCTTTTTCGCGGTCGTCGAGGATGGTTTCGAGGCGCTGGAGGGTTTTTGTTTTTTCGCGGAGTTCGCTGCGGAGTTTTTCGTTTTCTTCCGCAAAGGCCTGGGTGCCCTGGCTGCGGGCGCGGTCAATGCTTTCTTCGAGGGAAAGGGTTTTGTGGGTGTAGGCGTGGCGGAGCGAGAGGGTTTCGTGTTCCATGCTGAGCGCGAGTTTTTGGGCGTGGTCTTTTTCGTTTTTAAGCGTGCGGGTGAGTTCCTGGTGCTGGAGAATGAATTGGTGGGCGAACTGTTCGGTGTGCGTTATTTTTTGGGCGAGGTTTGAGTAGTGGGCGTTGAAGGTGTGGAGCTGGTGCTGGTGGGTGCGCAGGGTTTCGCGGAGGGAGTTGAGTTCGCTTTCCAGGGCTTGTGCAATGCCCTGGGTTTCGTGTTCGAGGTCGGCGGCCGGTTTTTGGGTGAGGGAGTGAATGGGACTTTCGCGGGCAAGGCGTGCGAATTTTTCCTGGAGTTTTTGGAGTTCGTTTTCCTTGAGTTCGAGGAGTTCGCGGAGGTTTCCGTGTTCGTGTGAAATGGGGGGCGCTTCGATTCGTTTGGCGGCCAGGGTGAGGCGTTCGTTTAAGTACTGGAGTTTGAGGAGCAGATGCTGGGTTTGGTGTTCGAGGCTGGCGTAGAGTTCCTGTTGTTGTTCGCTGGCGTTGGGGCCGGAGCGGGTTTTGCGGAGTTCGAGTTCGTGGTTGCGTTTCAGCCGTTCGAGGAGCTGCGTGAATTCTTTTTCTTCGGTTGGATTAAACGGGCTGGTGCGTTCCTCTTTGCGGAACTGTTCCTGGATTTGCTGCAGGGTGGCGTGAACGCTTTGGAGTTCCTGAATGGTTTGAGCCAGGTGAATGAGGAATGAGGAAGGTGCGAATTCCTTCCAGTTTCGGGCGTGCGCGCGGTCGCGGGCGGAGGAAAGCTGTTCGGCCAATTGCTGCGTGAGGCTGAAGAGATTCATTTTTTTCATTAATTAAATGGGTTTTGGGGTTTAAATTTGTATTTTTGCGCGCGCGGTAGTGGCGCCTGGTTTTTCAGCGCGGTTTTGCTCATTATTTATATTCTGGTTATCTGTTTTAGGGTTATGCCC
>JACRDJ010000016.1 GCA_016218635.1 Candidatus Iainarchaeum sp. | reverse complement strand
CTGGAAGGAACGCCTGGATTCCGGGCGTTATAGTGTGCTGAAGGCCGTGCATGAAGGGCGCCTGGTGGGGTTTGTGGAGTTTGAGTTCCTGGATGAGGAAACCGCGCGCATTAACGGGATGGCCATTGTGCCTGCATTCCGCCGAAAAGGGCTTTCTCATTCGCTGATGCGGCTGGTTTTCCGTTTTCTGAAAAAAAACGATTTCCTTCGGGTGGTGCTCCTGGTGAAGGAATCGAATGCCGTGGCCAAGAAACTATACCGGCGCCACGGGTTTTTGTTTTCCCGCTTTCATGAAAAAAAAATCGAGGGCGAGCGCGTGGAAGAGCACGAAAAAGAACTGCTGGAACTCCCTGAAATGGAAGATTACCTGAATTAGCCTGTTTTCACTGCTTGCGGGTTCATTTTTTCCGGAGAACAAAAAGTGTTCTGTGAAAGGCTCCATCCGGGTCCTCTTTTATCCGGGTGATCGTGAATCCATTCTGTTCGATGAGTGGGCGATATTCGGGTTTGTCCGGATTAATGGCGGCCGAAAAAACGATGGCGATTCCGCCGGGTTTAAGCGCCCGGCGGACTTCGTTGAGGATTTGCAGACTTCCTTGGTTGGTTTCCCTGTCATCCAGTACTGGGTACTCTGCGAAAAGAAAATGACCGCTGATAACGCAGTCCAGTGAGTTTTCCCTGAAAGGCAGGCTTTTGGCGTTTCCCCGGATGACTTTTCGGTTTCCCGTTTCTCGGGCGATTTTGCTGTGCAAGGGATTGGTGTCTAATGAAATGGCCTTGGCTCCGCGTGTCTGAAGGTAGTAGGTTAGAATTCCGGCCGAGTCGCCTAAATGCAGGAATGTTTTTCCTTTAGGGGCTTGAATGTAGTGGCTGATTTCCTGGATGATGGGTGCATAATGCATTAGGCTCCGAAAGCGGATGTCCTCATCGAGGTTTTCCCGTTCGTGGGCCGGCATTATTTCGATTAAGCGACCGGGAGTACTGCGTGGTCCGTAGGACCCGCTGGTGAACGGTCGCCTGTTTATTTGTTTGTTTTTTTGTGTTGTTTATCGCGCGCAGCGCCGCTGGCGCGGCGCTCTTTGGTTGGCGCGATAGGAGTTGTCTTTATGGTTGGTTTGGGTAGCGTTAGCTGTAAAAAGCCGGAGGATTCGAGGAATAATTGGGTGACGTTCATGTTTGCGTGCAAGTGCAGGTATAATTGTTTTCTGAAGCAGTCTCATATTGACACTTGCATGGGTGCGTTTCGGGAACTCGAAGCGCAGGGCTTCGAGTTTGGAGAGATTGGTTTTGGTGGCAATCACGTTCACTTGCAGGTGAACGTGCCTAAGGCGTATAGTGTGATGGTTGCTGAAGTGATGCTGAAGTCGAGGAGTGCGAAGCGTATTTTTGAAACGCACTCCGGTTTTCGTAAACGTTACCCGCGAGGCGGTTTCTGGTCCGGATACGAGCACCACCAGTTAACCGGCCACCAGGACATTGAGGAAGCAGCCGAGTACATCCGAAACCAGCAAAGCCACCACAGCATACAGGTATTAGACGACCGACCCACCTTACAAGCTTCAGTTCAGGTTAGCGCCGAGCGGGGGTGCGACAACCCCCCCAAAGGGGTTGGCGGGGAAGCTCGGCGCACAAGGGGGTCATAGGGGCAAAGCCCCTATCCCACTATTTTTTGGACTCTTTCCTCCATCCGGTGCTTTTCGCTGAATGATTCGAGTCTTTCCCGTACTCGGTGAATGCCAGCCGGTTTTCGGACCATAGGAATGAATGCGTGTTTGCTGCATTTAATTCTTTTCAGTACGCGCGCGCGAAGAGAGTGCGTTGGGTGGCTGGCTGGTTGCAGTGCACGCAGGACCCATTTTGGGGTTCGCGGTCAAAGGGAATGCAGCGGGAGGTGGCCAGGGTTTTTTGCCTGATTTGCTCCTCGCATTCCTTTTTTCCGCAGAATAATGCTTCCACGAGTTTTTTGGATTCAATGCCGGCCACGAATTCATTCCAGTTTCCGGCATTCATGCGGCATTCATGGAGGTATTGGCGGGATTTTTTCAGCATGGCCTGCTGCATGGTGGCCAGTTCTTTTTCCACTGCGGACTCGATGTCGGCCAGTGGAATGATTTTCTTTTCCTTGGTGTCCCGGCGCACGAGCACGCACTGGTTTTTGGCGAGGTCCTTGGGTCCCAGTTCGATCCGTAAGGGAATTCCTTTGAGTTCGTGTTCGTTGAATTTGAATCCGGAGGAATAATAGTCGCGGTCGTCGAGGAGGCAGTTGAATCTTTTGAGTTTTTCCCTGAGCTTGACACATTCGGCGAGCACGGCCTGCTTGGTTTCCTCGAAGAGGATGGGTACGATGACGCACGGGTGCCGGGCGAGCTGGGGGGGCAGTACAAGCCCCTGATTGTCCGCGTGGACCATAATCAGCGCCCCAATGAGGCGGGTGGAGAATCCCCAGGAATTCTGCCAGGCAAATTCCTTTTCCCCCGTTTTTCCCTCGAATGCGAAACCGAACGTTTTGGAGAAATTCTGTCCCAGGTTATGGCTGGTGGCCATCTGGAGGGCCCGACCGTCCGGCATGAAGCTTTCCAGCGTGAAGGTCTGTTTGGCGCCGGCAAAGCGTTCGGCCTCCGTTTTTTCCCCCGCCAGGACGGGGATGGCGAGCAATTCTTCAATCATTTTCTGGTATTCCGTGAGTGCCATGCGGGCTTCCTGCACGCATTGTGCTTCGGTTTCGTACGCGCAGTGGCCTTCCTGCCAGAGGAATTCGCGGGTACGTAAAAAGAGCTTGGTTTGCTTGACTTCCCATCGGAGCACGTTGCACCATTGGTTGATGCGCAGGGGAAGGTCCCGCCAGGACTGCACCCAGCGGGCATAGGAATCATACATGATGGTTTCGCTGGTGGGACGGATCGCCAGGCGTTCCGTGATTTCCTTTTCTTTTTCCAGCCAGGCCAGTTCGGGCGCAAACCCTTCCGCATGCTTGGCCTCTTTTTTGAAGAAGGATTCGGGAATCAGAAGTGGAAAATAGGCATTCTGGACGCCCATTTTTTCCATGACCGGGTTAAAGTATGCCTGGATTTTTTCCCAGATGTGGTATCCATTGGGGCGGATGACCATGAATCCCTTGATGGGACCATAGTCGGCCAGTTCGGCCTTGAGTGCCACCTGGTTATACCATTCACTGAAGTTGTCCTCTTTTTTTTCCGTGAGTCCATGCGTTTGCTGTTTTTTGGCCATTTTGAATCATTTTATCTTAATGGGAGGGCCAAGATTCGAACTCGGGTTTCAACCACCCCAAGGTTGCGTCCTACCAGGCTAGACTACCCCCCCAAGGGCTTACAAAGATGCGCCCGTAGGGATTTTATGCCTTTGGGCAGGACTCCCTGAAGGTATCCGGCACCGGTTAGACACTTACCGGCAGTTTAATATACTGTTTGCTGGGGGGGTCTTCTTTAAGGGCCGGAATTTTTCCGGTGCCGAAGAAACACAAGAGGAATAGAACATGAGTAAGAAATTGTTTGTTGGTGGGTTGCCTTTCAGCGTCACGAAAGAACAGCTCAGAGATATGTTTGCCCAGTACGGGAGCATTGTGGACGCGATCGTGATCATGGACCGCATGACCCGCCGCTCCAAAGGATTCGGTTTTGTGACGTTTGACCAGGACGGAGACGCCACCAACGCGGTTGCCGAAATGAACGGCAAAAGCATTGAAGGCCGCACCATTGTGGTTAACGAAGCCAGACCCATGGAAGAACGCCCCAGCAGGGGAGGCTTCAATCAGCGATACTAAATCGCTGATTTCCTTTCTTTTTTTTGAATTAGTTCGGTTTTGTCCTGTCGGTTTCTTTGTGAATGTTTGTTTACGGAAGAATCATTTTTCCATTCTATTCTTAGTGGGGGTGGGTCCGGAGGACCGGACGAATCCATTCGGATTCGTAGGTGCGGTAAACAAGGTTCACCTGCAACTTCAAATCGGGGCACTCGGAAAACAAGGTTTTCCGGATGCCGGGGTTCGGAATGAGACCGCCCGGATTTGAACCGGGGTCTGAAGCTCCCAAAGCTTCTATCCTACCAGGCTAGACTACGGTCCCACGCCTGTTTCGCCAGGCGGAAACGAGAGCCCCGCTCCGCGGGACTTTGCTTCGCCTCATCCGTCGTCAGGCGGCAACGGCGGATCCCCTTCGGCGGGGCTTTCTCAACTGCGGCGCTTTCGATCGCCGGTACAGAGGGCCCCTGCTTCGCAGGGACCGTACTCGGCTTCGGTTAATCGTGTGCGCATTAAGAATTTGCTCTTGCGGTTCTTTTAAACTCATTCTTTGGGGGGCGGGAAGAGGACGCCCATGACAAAGAATGCGGTTAATACAATGAAGACGGTCAGGGAAAGGATGTAGAGTAGCGGATTGTCCTTGGGGATCAGCAGCACCAGCAGCAGAATGGGCACGGTCACCTCTTTCTTGAATACGCCGTGAATGTCGAAAAGGGAAATGAACGCCACTATCAGAACCGGGCCAATGAACAGGTTATGGATGGAGAATGCGATGGAGTAGAATGAAAGGTAGATGAAGAAATGAAGTGCTCCTTCAATGGCGTTCTTGGATTCAATGACCCATTTGGTGGCCGCCAGGAAAATGAATATGTCCCATATCCACAGGATGATTTCCAGGAATCCGCCGGAGGGAATGGTGAAGAACCCGCCGATGATGACGGAAAACATGTGGATGAAGAATCCGACGATGCCGGCGGGGTCGAGTGCGGGCAGCAGAATGTCTCCCATAGACTAATATGGCTTTGAGGGTTTTTTTAAACGAATGGGATTTGAGGGCCGCTTAAGGGGATTCATACGATAGGGATTAAAAGAACTAAAAAGCCATTTATTGCATGGATTTTGCCCGTTTGGCGGAGTTGTTTGATTCTCTGGAGAAGGTGTCTTCGCGGCTGGAAATGACGGAGTTGCTGGTTGGGGCATTTAAGGAAGCTCCGGCGGATTCTGTGCGGGCCATGGTGTATTTGCTGGAAGGAAAGCTGGCCCCAGATTTTGAGGGCATTGATTTGGGGCTGGGGGAGAACCTGGTGATGGATGCGTTTGCGCTGGCCACCGGTTACTCGGAGGAAGAGGTTGTGGCCCGCTTTAAAAAATCCGGGGATTTGGGGCTGGTGATTGAGGGACTCATGAATGCGCGAAAGCAGCGCTCGCTTTTTTCCGAGAAATTTTCGCTCAACCACGTGCACGAATTGCTTGAACGCGTTGCTTCCGCCAAAGGGCATGGAAGCCAGGAAGTGAAACTGCGCACCCTGGCGGAACTGCTGAATTCCTCGACTCCGCTGGAATCCAAATTCATTTCCCGCATTGTGCTGGGCAGTACGCGTCTGGGGGTCGGAGACCCCACCATTCTGGATGCGCTGGCCGTTCTGTATTCGGATGAGTTTGCGCGCGCGCATCCCCAGGAAATGCATGAAATGGAGTCGGGGCTGAAGGAAAAAAAAGAGGAGAAGCGGGCGGAAGAGCGTTCCCTGCGGCTCAAGCAGCTATTGCGTTCGCGGATTGAGGAAAAGTTCAACCTGCATCCGGACCTGGGTTTTTTGGCGCTTACTCTGCGTCAGAAGGGATTGAAGGGGCTGGAGGGCATTTCGTTGGTTCCGGGAATTCCGTTCCGGCCCACGCTGGCTGAACGCCTTCCTTCTTCGCAGGAAATCCTTGAAAAGCTGGGCCCTTGTGCCGTGGAAGCAAAATACGATGGATTGCGTTTGGCGGTTCACAAGGACGGCGGGCGGGTGTGGATTTTTTCCCGGCGGATGGAGGACATGACGGACATGTTTCCGGAGATCGTGGAAGGCGTGCGCTCGCAGGTGAAAGCCAGTCGGGTGATTCTGGAAGGGGAGGCCCTGGCCTTCAATGAAGCGGAACAGAAATTTTACCCTTTTCAGGTTACCATTCAGCGCAAGCGCAAGTATGGGGTGGGCGAGAAGGCCAAGGAGTTTCCGTTGACGCTGTATGCGTTTGATGTGGTCTTGATTGAATCCGAGAACCTGATGGGGTTGCCGTTTTCCGAACGCCGGCAGCGGCTGGAGTCCCTTATTGGTTCCGGAGAACGCCTGAAGCCCTCTGAATTCATTGTGGCGCATTCGCCGGTGGAGCTGGATGTTTTTTTTGATTTCTGCATTCAGGAAGGGCTGGAGGGAATCATTGCCAAGGACCTTAATGCGCCCTACATTGCGGGGGCGCGGAAGTTTGCGTGGGTGAAACTCAAGAAAAGCTATAAATCGGGGTTGAATGATTCAGTGGATGTGGTGATTGTGGGATATGATAAGGGCAAGGGCAAGCGGACCCAGTTTGGGGTGGGAGCCCTGCTGACCGCCGTTTACGATGAAGAAAACGGTTCGTTCAAATCCGTGGCCAAGATCGGGACGGGTTTAAGCGAGGAACAGCTGGCGGAACTCGAGCAACTGCTTTCCGCCAGTATGCTTCCCCATAAGCCCTTTAATGTGGAGTCCGGCATGGATGCGGACGTGTGGGTGGAACCCAAATACGTGATTGAAGTGGTGGCAGATGAAATTACGCGTTCGCCCGTGCATGCGGCCGGAGCCTCCGCGGAAGGGGGATTGGCTTTGCGTTTTCCGCGCATGGTTTCTTTCCGTCGGGACAAGGATGCCGCGGATGCCACCACGGAAACGGAGTTATTGAAGCTCTTTGAACGCCAGCGGGGGAAGAATGCATGAGTGCGGGGTGGCTTAAGCTGGCGTTGGCCCTGGCTTCGTTTGCGTTCGTGGTTTACATTATTTTTCTTTTTTACCAGTGGTCGGGTCCGCTGAAGGATTATTTTTTCAAAGCCAGCCACTGGGAGGACTTATTGGTCATCACCACTTTGGTTTTCGCCGTCGGCTGGGTGCTTAAAAAACTCCTGAAATGGGAGCTGCATGCCTTTTTTCCCAAGGGGAGGCGGTAAGGAATGGATTCGCCTTTCCGGCTCGTGGTATTTGCCGCCGTGGCGCTGGCGGTTTTATGGCTGATGGGTTCTTTATTTCTGTTTCCTTCCCCGGACCCGGTGGTGTTATTGAAATCCCGCCTGGATTCCGCGGAACTCTCGTTGGGCAAAACGGATTCGTTTAAGGCGGACCTGCAGGAGGGTTTCGTGCTGGCATCCAAATCCCTGAAAACTGCTTCGCGTTCCGTCCGATTTTCATGCAATGCACTTAATTACTGCACGCCCGACCAGCTGGATGCGCGCGCGGACTTGGTTTTCGTGAAGAAATCCCGTTCCGTTCCCGTTTCCGTCCGATGCATTTCCCGCTTTGCACTCGATGAATGCACCGTGTACTGGGGTCAGCCGCCGGCCCAGGTGCGATGGAAGGAATTCCGTTTGATGGATGAAACCCAAACGGATGTGGCGGAGGGGCCGCTGGAATTTTCGGCCGTGCTGGTGAACGAGGGTCCTCTTAAAGCGGTGGACGTGAATGTGGGCACTCAGACTTTTTTTGAGTCCGTGCAGAACGGGGTGAAACGCCTGCAGCCGTACTCCGTGAACGAATTCTCGCAGGATGTGAATCTAATGCCCGGAGAAGAAAAAGAATTTCGTTTCCCGCTTTCCGTTGAGGATGCGGGCAGTTTTTCCGTTCAGTTAACCGCGCTGGGACTGGATGCGGGAATGGATTCCAGAACGCTTTCCGTGCAGACTGTCCGTTCCCGGCTCTCGGAGTGCTCGGCGGTTTCATTGAATGCCCCAACCGAGGATGGCGGTCAGTGCACGGTGGACTGCGTGTGTTCGGACTGCCGGTTCGCATTCGAGTGCGCGGATGCCTGCCGTGCGAAATTTCCGGATTATCCGTTTGATTCCTTTCAGGCGGGAACCGCACGGGCGGGTGTGAGTGAATCCTTCTGCGTGGAAGCGGCTGGTTGATGCGCTGGCTTCTTATATTTCTTTTCCAATTCGGAATATGGGACAGAATTTAATGTGGTCTTTTTGAACCGAGAGCTTTTCGGATAATATGATTGCTTTTTCGGAGGAGTATTTTTCATTGAAGCTGGCCATTGATTTTCCTGTTTTGGGTTCGGCCAGGTGTGATTTGACTTCCACCGGAATTGTTTTTCCGTTGTTTTCCACGATGAAATCCACTTCGGCTTTGGCCTTGGTGCGCCAGTATTTCAGCGGATATTGTTTTTTGATGAGCTCACTGGCCACAAAATTTTCGTAGAGCATTCCTTTGTCGGTTCTTCTTTCGATGGGCTGAAAGTCCCGGATTACGGTATTGCGTAACCCGCTGTCGTAAAAGAACATTTTTGGTGTTTTTACCAGTTCGGTCCGCTTGTTGGTGTGAAACGGGGTGCTTTTGGCGATGATAAATGTTTTTTCCAGGATGTTGAGGTAGTTCAGCAGTTCCTTGTATCCAAACCCGCTGATGCTGCACAGTTCATTATAGTTCACTATGTTGCCGATTTGAAGGGCCAGTGCCGAAATGAGCTTACTGAGCTGATGGTCCTTGGGCAGGTTAAGTATTTCCCTGACTTCTTTAAGAAAATAGGTGTTATAAATATTTTTCAGGACGGTCTGTTTTTCTTCAGGAGTCTTCGCCAGCACTACCCGGGGATACCCTCCGAACACGCAGAACTCATTGAAATGGGGCATAATCCGGTCTATGATGGGGGGTGAAAGTGCGGATTGCGCATAAATGCCTGGATAAATGGCGGGTTCTTTGAACGCAAGGTATTCTTCAAAAGAAAACGGGTCCAACTGAAAAGCAAGAATCCTGCCCGTCAGATAACGGATTCCGTGAATGGAGAGGCCCGTAGCCGAAGAGCCTGAAATAATGAGTTTGGTTTTATGATGGTCATAAATGTATTTCAGGTTTTTTCCCCCTTCGGACGCATACTGAAATTCATCAATGAAAAGGTACTGGTATGGCTTTACGTAGAGTTCAGCAAATGATTTGACGTCTTCGCTGAATAACTCCAGCGTCTGCCGGTCCTCAAAACTGATGAACTGGGCGTTCTGAAGCGAGGAAAAAAGATGCTCCATCAGCGTGGTCTTTCCGGCCTGCCGTGGCCCCAGAATGGCCAGAATTTCCGGTTTCTCCATGTACTCCCGGAGTTCTTTCTCCAGAAAACGCGTCACGTACATATATTTCAACCCTGCTAAAATTTCAATAGTATAAATAATGGTCTAACCGATATTTAATGCTTCCGTTTTGTTTTCGGGTGCGCGGATGCCTGCCGTGCGAAGTTTCCGGATTATTCGTTTGATTCCTTTCAGGCGGGAATGGCGCGGGCGGTTGTTGATTCCCTGCTCTGCGGGCCGGCATAAAGACTCCGTTGCGTTTATATGGTTCCTGTGCGTTAATCTATTGGGTTGGTGTTCATGAATCTGAAACTCCTGGGAGTCCTGCTGGCGGTACTGCTGCTGGCATCCGGTGCAGTGGCATGGAAAAATAATGGGCTGATTTCCGTTCAGGTGGAAGGAACCAATGTTTCCGCCAAGATTATTGAAATGGTGTCCCTGGAGGAGATTTCCGGAAAAGAGTTCACTTTCCCTTCCACTGGAACGGGTTCAATGCGCATTGAGATTCCTCTGAAGTCCGGTTCGGGTACTCCGTACAGGCTTTCATTCATAATTCCCTTCGAGAGCTATAATCAGAAATCTCTTTTCAGCATTCATCCTCCGACGTACGTGCTTGCACGCTCTTCCTTGGGTGAAGGGGAAGTGGAGAATGGTCCCTGTGGTCCTCCATCCTATTCCACTCCGGCTCCCCGTAGCGGGTATGACATTACTTCAATGCAGTATTCCTCTTGCGGACTTTCATTTGATCTCGCCGTTGATCAAGGCCTACAACTGGTCCTGGTGATCTACGGTATCAAAATCAATTTCCGTTCGCCGCTTTTTTCGGGTCTGGACAAAAAATTCCGCTCCTATGAGGCCGCCCATCCGGCCCCTCTTCCCGCCTCTTTTCCGGGAAACGATCCTGCGAATCCAATCACCACCTGCGGAGTCGTTCTCACCCAGAGCGGGACCCGTTATCTGGGAAACATTTCCTGCGGAAAGAATGCTTCCGGCTCTGCGGTTGAAATCCTGCTAAACCAGATTGATGGCCCGCTTACACTGATCTGTAACCCGGGAACCGTGCTGGAATCCGTTTCCGAAACCCTCCACGGCATTTCAGCCTTCGCCGGACCGCTCTACTCCACCTCCGCACTGACTATTCAAAACTGTGTTCTGACTGGCTTCGATGACGGAATCCAGGTCAATGGGCTCAAAGGGTCTCTCACGCTCATGAATAACCGGGTGCAGGGCAGCCACGGCGCCGTCGGGTTTAATCTTCTCAATAATAGTGGCCCGGTTTTGCTTTCCGGAAACACTGCCTTCAACAATAATGGGTCCGGGTTTAAGCTTTTTGATTCCGGAACGGTTCTCCTGAAAGAAAACATTTCCTGCAATAATGCTCCAGGATACGATCTTTGGGTTAGCGGTTCCCATCTGGAAACCCTGGGAGGCAACCGATGCACGAACGTGCAGGGCCTGTTTGTCTGTGAAGAAAAATGCAGGCCATCCGTGCAGGATGCTTTGGCGGCTGCGCGGGAAACAACCAGAGACGATGCTGCTGCAACCGTTTCTCCGGCCCCTTCCCTGCAGGCCCGCTTTCCGTTGGCGGATTTGATGAAGTTGATTCAGGCGCGTTTGGGGCGGAGGGTTTCCCGTGGAACGATTCCGCAGGAGCGGTTGGATGGTTTTAATTCCGTTTTTGCGGGTGCGTTGAGTGGCGATCCGGGTGG
>JACRDJ010000088.1 GCA_016218635.1 Candidatus Iainarchaeum sp. | reverse complement strand
CGGTTAAGCATCAGTTCCAGGTAGCGGACATGACGGGGTTCTCCAAGCGCAGCCACCTGACGGATAAATGAAGGCATCATATCCGGGTCCGCCTCCCGAAGACGGGATAAGAGCACATGCATTGGAAGAGGTTTTGGTGGAATCAATTCCTGCATCCGTTCAAAGTTGTGTTGGTGAATATCCACTGTGGCTCTTTTTTGCCTGAATACATTCATTTATTCCTTCTTCAGGATTTCCTTTATTTTTTCGGTAAGCGAACTGAACCGGTTCTGAAACACTAGCGCTTCCACGACTTTAAGGTTATGGGTTTTGCGGTTTAGCGACGCTTTCTCGAAATCAATGATGGCTGCGGTGCCGTTTTTCTGCACGAGGATGTTCTTGGCCTTTCCGCCGAGTTGCCCGTGGTCGAGGCCGATTGCATCAAGCATTTTGGCCTGGGCCCGCAGGGAATCAATTACCTTTTTCAGTTTCGGTGGTGTTGGGTTGGAGAAAACGAAGTCATTGAAGGTGACTCCGTCAAGGAACTCCATTAAAATCACCCGGTTTGCGGGGTCCATGGAATGCAGTTGGGGGCCGATTCCGTGTTCGTTAGCTAACTGAAGGAATCGGGCCTCTTTTTCCGCCATGGATTCCCGCGGAGACTTGTTTTTTTCGATTTTTAATGCGAAGAAACGCTTTCCTTTCCTCACCAGATAAACTTCGCTGCAGTAGCCTTTGGAGATTTTGTGCTCCAGCCGAAGCCCGTTTTTTTCCAGGAATGCCTGCAGGCGGATTTCAAGCGGTTCCATTCCGGAATCGTTCAGCAAAGAACATAAAAAGCGCTTGAATAGGCGAAATCGTAACGTTTAATAGGGTTTCAGCGCATTAGTGCTTCCGGTGCATTTGTTTGAGTGAAGCGGAAAAAGAAATTCTTTCCTGGGCGGATGGGGCCGCGGATCATGTGATTGCCCGCCACTCGGAACCCTATGTCTGTGAAGGCATGTGGACCCCCAGCGGGTTTTTTCACATTGGGAATGCGCGGGCGGAAATATTCACTCCGAATTCGGTGGCGAATGCCATTCATATGAAGGGCCATAAAGTCACCCAGAATTTCATTATTGACGATTTTGATGCGGTCCGCAAGATTCCGGGCGGACTGGGCATTGCGGAATCCGACGCCGACCGCTTTCTGGGTTTTCCGTGTGCCACGGCTCCTTCCCCGATTCCGGGATACAAAACCTGGGCGGATGCGTTCGTTTCCCAGGTGCGCGAGTATGCGGGCGGGTTTGGCGTAAAACTCAACATCATGTCCGCGTATGAATCGTACCGGGAAGGAAAATTCAATGATCTCATCCTGGAAACCCTGAAGAAATCAGACTCGATAGTGCAGGTATGGAACCGGGTGGCCGGAACCCAGAAAGAAGAGGACTTTGTTCCCCTGCAGGTGATGTGCGAGGGATGCAAACGCATTTACTATACGGCCATCACCGGGTTTGACGGAGGAAAAGTTTCGTACTCCTGCAAGTGCGGAACCACCGGAAGCGTTTCTCCCCTCAACGGGAATGCCAAACTGCATTGGCGGGTGCACTGGGTGGCGCACTGGATTGTGCATAAAGTGGATTTTGAATCCGGGGGAAAGGATCATTTCTCGAAGGGCGGTTCCGTGGACATGGGCCGGGCGCTCATGAAGGACATTTTCGGAAAAGAACCGCCTTACCAGCTGCCGACGGAGTTCATTCAGCTGAAAGGCGAAAAAATGAGCGGCTCGAAGGGCAACGTCATTAACCTGGAGCAATGGCTGAAGACCGCTTCGCCGGAATTGTTCCGTTACATGAATTATTCCTATAAGCCGGGAACCGTGATTGAATTCAGTTTCTCGGACAATTCATTCGTGCTCTTAAATGACCGGTACGAGAATGCCGAGCGCACGTATTATGGGCTTGAAAAACACCCCAGCGAAAAACTGACGGAAAAAATATGCCGGGACTTTGAGTTAAGCGCCATTGAATCCATCCCCAAAATCCTGCCGAGGGTTCCGTCGTTTTCTTCCTGCATTCTGTTAAGCCAGCTTTTCGATGTTTCCCGGCCTGCGGAAGCCCAAAAGGCATTGACAGTTTTCCGTTCCATGCAGGGAATTGAATCGCTTTTGCCCCTTGAAGAAAAGCGAACCCTCGCCAAGCTGACCCGGGTCCGTTCCTGGCTCTCGGAGTGGGCGCCGGAAGACTTTAGGGTTAAGGTCAACGAAGAAGTAACGGATACTATCCGCCAGCAGATTCCCGCACACCTGCGTGCGGCCATCAAAGAACTGCCGGCCATTCTGCGCCAAAAGCATTCAACGGAATCCGATCTGGGAAAAGCCATTTATGCGTTTGCCAAGAGTCATAACCTGAACCTTCAGGAGTTCTTCAGGGCCCTTTATTGGCTGTTTATTTCCCGCGAACGCGGCGCCCGCATTTCAACCCTGGTTTCCGTCATGGGAACAAGCAGGGCCATTGCCCTCATTGAGGCATTATAGCGGTTGGTGCAGTCTTCAAAAAATTACATTTATAAACCTTTTTTGGGAGTTCTTCCTTAATCCAATTAATTGTCTTACGACCATTTTTCTCTCGGAGGTGCATTAAATGGCTCAAGAACAGATGAATCAACAGGTAGTTTTCCTGCCGGAAGGATCCCGGCGGGTTTTAGGACGCGATGCCCAACGCATCAACATTCTCATTGCCAAGGCGGTTGCCAACGCCGTGAAGTCCACGCTGGGACCCAAGGGCATGGACAAAATGATTGTCAGCGACGTAGGTGACATCACGATTTCCAACGACGGCGCCACCATTCTCTCGGAAATGAGCATTGATCACCCGGCCGGAAAAATGATGGTGGAAGTGGCCAAAACCCAGGACACGGAAGTCGGAGACGGCACCACTACCGCGGTAGTATTGGCCGGAACCCTGCTGGAGAAAGCCGAAAAACTCCTTGATGATTCCATTCACCCATCCCTCATCATTAAGGGATACCGTCTGGCGTCGCAGAAGGCCGTTGAAATATATGAATCCATTTCAGACCCCATTGTCATGGATGACAAAAAATCCCTCAAAGAGATTGCAGTGACTTCCATGACCGGAAAGGCCGCCGAGTCCTCCACTGAACTCGCGGAACTGGTAGTCAAGGCCGTCATGCAGGTGGCGGAAGTATCCGAAGGAAAAACCGTCATTGATTCGGACATGATTAAGCTGGAAAAAAAGCAGGGCGGTTCATTGGGAGACAGTCAGCTCATCACCGGAGTGGTCGTGGACAAGGAAATCGTTCACACGGGCATGCCTAAAACCATCGAAAAAGCGCGCATTGCCTTAATTGACCGTGCACTGGAAATCAAGGGCCCTGAAACGGACACCAAAATTCAGATCACGGACCCCTCCCAGATGGAATCATTCCTGGAGCAGGAAGAACGCATGCTTTCCAAGATGGTTCAACGCATCAAGGAATCCGGAGCCACCGTGGTGTTCTGCCAGAAAGGCATTGACGACATTGCCCAGCATTTTTTGGCCCAGGAAGGCATTGTGGCCGTCCGCCGGGTCAAGAAATCCGACATGGATGCATTGGCCAAGGCCACTTCCGGAAAAGTCGTTTCCCGCCTCGAAGGACTCTCCAAGGACCACCTGGGATTTGCAGCCAAAGTGCACGAGAAAAAGGTTTCCGGGGACTCCATGGTCTTCGTGGAAGGATGCAAGAACCCCAAGTCCGTCACCCTCCTGGTGCGCGGAGGCTCCGAGCACGTCATTGACGAAGCCGAACGCGCCCTCAAGGACGCCATTGGCGCCACTACGGCTGCCATCCGTTCCGGCCGCGTCGTAACCGGCGGAGGATCCACGGAAGTCGAAGTCGCCATGCAGTTACGCAATTTCGCAAAAACCATTGGCGGACGCGAACAGCTGGCCATTGAATCCTTTGCGGACTCCCTGGAAATCATTCCCCGCACCCTGGCCGAAACCGCGGGAATGGACCCCATTGACTCGCTGGTGGCCCTGCGCTCCAGGCACTTGGGCAAAGGCGGAAAATACGTCGGAGTCGACGTCTACAAAGCAACCCTGGTGGACATGAAACTCGCCAAGGTGCTTGAACCGCTCACGGTCAAAACCCAGGCCATCAAATCCGCATCCGAAGTCGCGGAAATGCTGCTGCGCATTGACGACATCATCGCCGGCACCAGCAAATCCAAAGGACCCCCCATGGGCGGCCCAGGCGGAATGGGTGGCATGGGCGGCGGAATGGACATGGACTAAAATCCATGTTCCATTTTTTTCTTTTAGCCTAATTGGGAATTAAGTCATTAAAAGCAATAGGGTTAACCAACAAAAAGTAAAAAATAGATTAATATACTTGTTTACTCTCAGAAGGAATATGATGGAAACAATCGGTATAACAGATTCAAATAAATCCGCGGTTCTTGAATTGTTCAGCAAAAGCATAGATATTGAGGGTTATATTATGGAGAAAAAGACAAACAAAAGGATAATTTGCCCTTATTCGAAAGAACCTATTAAGGCAGCAGATTTCTCGGTTCTTCCAGGTTCTGCAATATTTGTAAATAACTACTACTATTGCTTTGCTGAATATTTGGCGTCTCGAAGGTAAGGGATTCGCTTGGGCGACGAGACTATTCCTGCAGGAATCCGTATCATCTCAGATATTGTAGATAAGCTGCTTACTGAAATAAAGATTCAAAAAATAATTTCTGGCATTCAGCAAATTATTGCACTTTGGAACTATATGCCCCCGGACCTACAAAGAAAAGTATTTTTTACCTTTGAAAAACTTTGGGTGAAAAAGCATTTTGTTTTCTCGACACGTAAAGAACTTCCTAGTTTATTTTTTCAAAATGACATATTCAAGGATAATCAAATTAAAAAAATTTACGACTCTATTTCGGAAAAAGATGCTTCTGCTTTACAGTTAGGCTTAATTATGCGAGAAGAAATAGCTAGAGGCCAACATGAAGAGTCAGAGCGGGTAAAGCAAAGTGCATACGCAAGATACCCTCCAAGAGGATTAACAATAACTAATTTTGTTACCACCAATGACATTTATTTTTTACTGGATGAAGTGTCTGAAATAGAGAATAAAGAACAAATAAAGTCTATGTTTGAATTTTGGATTGATCATTATCAGAATATTTCAATATTAGTTTCTCCTGAAGAAGTTAATAACCAAAGTTTAATTACAAGCAAAATTATTGATGCTACAAAGTCATTAAGAAAACCGTTTGTACTAATCAACATGTGTAGTAACGATCTGTCCACAATAGAAAAACTAATCGCAGTTATAGAAAAAATGCGAGTGGATAAACAAATTAAATATCAAGAATTAGTGAAAGAGATCGGAGAATCCGGGTTCTATACCTCATTTAAGGGAATTATCCGATTTAGGT
>JACRDJ010000087.1 GCA_016218635.1 Candidatus Iainarchaeum sp. | reverse complement strand
ATTCTGCCAATGCGGCAGTCTTCTCTTATAAACCGAATTTTTTTGATCCGACGACAAGCACCACCATCAGTGGTCCCACGCCGGGAGTTCAATGCAAGGAAGCCACTGGAGCCATAGACGGCCAACTGGTCACTGCAAACGATACCAGTATGCGTTTAGGGGATGGAACCAGTCCCGCTTATCTTCCCTGCACGATTGAAACCACCGGCCTCGCGGAAGGAACGTACACCGTAACCGTAGCCCCCAAGATGCCCGTCGGCGACCCCGCCTACAATAACACGGCTTCCACCACGTTCACGGTCGGCCGCGACCGCGATTTCGGTATCCAGGCCAGCATGGAGAAAACCAATTACGCGGCGGGAGAAACCGCGCTGGCTAAAATGATCATTTCCTACAATCTTAGTCCAGAATCCGGCCTGGCCGGATTTGATTACGCTAACCACATTCAGATTACCGGACCCGGTGGAACCCAGGCTCAATGTCAGGAAACCGGAAACAACATGGTACTCACCGGGTCACCCATGAACGTCTATAATCTTTCTTCCAGTGGCCCTTGGACGCCCATGGATTTCATTCCCTGCCAGATAGACACCACCAGCCTGGACCCCGGAACCTACACCATTGAAGCCACGTTTTATAATGTGCTCACGGCATTGGGCGGAACGGACGCCAACCCCGCCAACGAAACCGCCATCACTTCATTCAACGTGCTCCCCGCCGGAACACCCATCCTGCAGGTGAACCTGGACTTAAACGGCGGAAGCCCCGCCACCGCATGCCATTCCTGCACCATTCCCGCCGGAACACCCGCCAAGGCAATCATTACCCTCACCAACCCCAATATGGTCCCGGTGGTTGGAACCTTTGGTTCGAATGCCGTTCAGTTAACCAAACCGGACGGAAGCACCACCAACCCCTGCAGCGGCAGCGGAATCCTTGTGCCGGCACCCGTTTCACCCGCCACTTCATCCACCCAGAACATTCCCCCCTGCACCATTGACACCAACGGATTTGCGCCCGGCATTTACACGCTGGGCATCAGCATCCCCGGAATCCTGGTCACTTCACCCGCCCCGGTCAGCATCGTTCCATTAACCACTACACAGCGGTTTATTGTCGGGTCCGCCGGCGGCCCGCCACCGAGCATTCCGGACAACAATGTTCTCCTGGCCGTGGTGACTGCATTGTCCGTGTTGGTCATTGTTTCCTATCGCCCCAAGAATAACCCAAGTCAGGCCTAACAACAGGAATGCTTTTTCATGAATGCCCAACTCCTTGAAAATTACTTAAAAGCCGGAGACATCCTCCGCAAAACCCAGGAGTTAGCCAGAAAAGAGGCCTTTGCCGGACAAAGCCTGCTTGAACTGGCCCTCAAACTGGAGGAAAACATTTTCAAACTCGGCGGAAAAACTGCATTCCCCGTGAACCTGTCCGCCAACCACGTGGCCGCCCACTTCACGCCCTCCGCCGAAAGCAAGGAAACCATTTTGGCCGAAGACGTGCTCAAAATCGACATCGGCGTGCACGTGAACGGGTGCATTGCGGATGCGGCATTCACCACGGACTTTTCAGGAAAAAACGGGGCACTCGTGGATGCCTCCCATAATGCCCTGGAAGCCGCGGTCCGAAAAATACGCATCGGAACCCCCTTGCATGAAATCGGTTCCGTCATTGAGCAAGCCATCCGCGTGAACGGGTTTTCGCCCATCCTAAACCTCACCGGGCACGGACTGGATGTATTTGATGCGCACACGGAACCCGTGATTCCCAACACCGGAAACGAAGACCCCACTCCATTAAAGGAAGGAATGGCCTTCGCCGTGGAACCGTTTGCCACCACCGGCCCCGGAATCGTGCACGAAGGACATTTCACCGAAATTTATTCCCTGAACGAACTCAAACCCGTGCGCGGAACACCCGCACGCATCATTCAGGAATTCACGGCCGAAAAATACCAGAAACTGCCCTTTGCCCTGCGCCAACTGCAGCCGGAAATGGAATTAAGCGAACTGGCATTCAAAACCGGCATCCGCGAACTCATTCAAAAAGAAGCACTCATGGCCTACCCCATTCTTCAGGAACCCCGCGGAACCCTCGTCAGCCAGGCCGAAACCTGCTTTGCAATCTTTAACGGAAAGGTTCACCGTTTAGTATAAAAGAATTCGCTATACAACCAATAATACACGGCCCTATGGTGTAATGGATAGCATAGAAGCTTGCGGAGCTTCAGATCAGGGTTCGATCCCCTGTAGGGTCGCTTTTTTATAGGGAAAACAAATAATATGTACCGAGGGAAACGGACATGAAAAAAGAACTGAAACGGATTTCGTTTAATCCAAGTATATGTCATGGGAGGGCCACCGTGACCGGAACACGGATTACCGTGGCCGCAGTTCTGGACAGCATGGCGGAAGGATCAACCGAAAAAGAGATCCTAGAAAATTACCCCGGGCTGAAAAAAGAGGATATTAAGGCTGCACTGCACTATGCTTCCAGTCTTGCAAGGGAAGAAGTGATTGCGTAAATGCATTTCAAATTGGATGAAAACATTCCGGTCAGCCTGATCAAAACCATTCAGGAAGAAGGATTTGATGCCAGCAGTGTATTCTCCCAAGGGCTTTCCGGTAAAACAGACCGTGAATTAATGGCTCACTGCCGGCGCAAAAAACTTATTCTGATCACACTGGACAACGACTTTTCACATACCCTGATATACCCTCCAAAAGAATGTGCAGGCATCATTGTGCTTCGGCCCAAGAGCCAGGGCATTCACTCCGTTATCGTATTATTCAGAAAATGCCTTTCAAGATTCCCATTAAAGGAAGCGGAAAACAAAACCCTGATCGTTGACGAAAAATACGTTAAAGTAAGAGAGTAACCTTTCAGTCTATGTGGCTTCGTTGAAAATCCCTGTTTTTCGGCATGGTTCTTTCTTCCAAACCCGAAAAAGGTCAGCAAAATACCGAAATAAGGCAATTGGTTAAGGCCGCGTTTATTGATAACCCGCCCAATCCCGGTTCGGCTGCTGAAGACAGCACAACTGGTTTTTTCCAATAGTCCTAAAAATAACGGAACCTGCTTTTAAATCCAGCCGCTTTTATCGCAATTGCGATAAAAGGTACATGGTTTTTATACTGTTTTCACGGAAGTAAGGGTATGGGCTCGCCTAAGGATCTTCGTTCCATTCAGCAGAAATATGGTGCGCGCATGGGCTCGTTTTTTTCAGCCCACCCGCTGGTTCTTCCTCTTACTGGAGTGAGCGTGGCCGTCATCCTGTTTGCCGGCATTGTACTCACCCTGCAGGGAAGCATTAACCCGCTCGCCATCCTGCCCGGGTTCAGCACTACCCCCACCACGCCTGCCGCGGAAGAAACCCCACTGGCACCAGTTCAGATAAATCCCGTCTCACCCCGCCCCACGCTGCCTCCCGCTTCGCCTCCGGCCACTCCACCGGCCCCCGAACCGCCGGCACCCATTGCACCACCCGCCCGGATACCCCGCGCGGCATCCGCTTCTGCGTCATCCGGTTCATCCCCCAACAACAACGATTCATCCAGTAACAACAATAACGGCGGTCCGCCTCCGGCCCCCGAACCGGTCCCGCTTCCTTCAGTTACCTACACATTTTCGGCAGGATTCAACGGGTTTGCGTTAAGCCTTGCACCCTCCACGCCTCTGAGTGCTCAAACGATTTTATCCAAACTGGCGGACTGCGAAAAAATCTCAAGGATCAATCCATCCTTGAAAGGAAAAAGCATGGACGCCGTCAGTTTCAGCAACATATGGCAGGACTACAATAAACTGGATTCTGGCAATCAGGACTTTCCCATCTTGAACGGGGAGGGCTACCTTGTTTTCTGCCGGCAGTCCGACAGCACCCTGACCTACTCCGGAACAGCCCCCGCATCATTCACTGGACCATCCCTGCAAATCGGATACAATGCCATCGGCCTCCCGGGCATTTCATTGCGCCCGGACCTTAACAGCGCGCAGGCACTTTTGGAATCCGTTCAGACTCCCGACCTTAACTGCAGTTCCATCGCCCTTTTTGAGAACGGAAACTGGAAAATGCATTCATTTGGCATCCCGGTAAACAATTTTGCGCTTGACCCCAAAAAATCCTATGTGATCAGCTGCCAGCCGGCCGACACCACCACCGCATACTCTTTCACGGAAGGAATCACCTCATTCGGATTCAACCTGAAACCGCTTTCGGCAATGAACGCCCAGCAGTTCCTGGAGCAGCTGGACGCAAACTGTGACACGCTCTTACGCCAGCTGCCCGCCAGCGCCCGGGAAGAAAAAGTCCGCTGGCAGGCTTATATCATGGAACCCACCCCTTATCCGGTTCAGCTCATTACAGGAGCTGAATACACCAACCAGCCATTTGAACTGACCGCCGGCGAAGGATACGCCACCCAATGCAGGAACCCAACCCGGTTCACGCTGAAGGGAAAACCGTTCACGGAACCCCATTACCCGGATGTCACCAGCGGAAATCATCTCACCGTCAGCTTTCCCGGCATTGAAAAAGAAACCCGTGCAAACGTGCAGACCTCCAGCGGGCTGCTGGATTTCCTGAACCGCCAAAATGCCGTTCAATGCACGCAGATCAGCGGGAACGGGCAAACCTATCCCGGACAGGACTTCCCCGTTTCCGGCACCGGCGCCTATTACCTGTACTGCCCGCCCCAGTTCTTTGAGCGCACCCTTCTCATGGGATGGAACTCAATGACCATTGACGTCAACCTCTTTGAACCCCTTTCCGCGAAAAAGCTTCTGACGGACCTCAACGGAAACTGCACGTATGTCACGCGGGCCACTCCGGCTAAAAAGGGACAGAATGTCCGCATGGAGGAATTCCTGCAGATTCAGGACGCCAACGCACTGGCCGCCGAAGACTTCAACCTGATGCCATTTGAAGGATACCTGCTGCACTGTGAGGCACCGGTCACGCTTTCCCTGCACGGAACCAAAATCCAGGAACCCGCCCTTCCGGCCCTGTCCGATTACTATAATCTGATCAGCATTCCGGCCCCACCCGCATCCCTTTCAGCGGAAACCTTCCTGCAGGAAGCCCGCACCACCCAGCAGAAAAACTGCACGCAAATCTCCCGTTGGTACCGCGGAAGCATACAGGCACACGAATGGGAGAGCGACGAAAATGATTTCACGCTCAGCAGCGAAGAGGCCTACCTCGTTCACTGCCCGGTCCAACCACAAGAGGAAACCGATCCTACCACCAGTACTCTTTCAAGCCAGGCTTCAACAGCTTTGCGTTAGTCATTTCGCCCACGGAACCTCTCTCCGCAAAAGCATTTCTCCAGCAGACTGATGGCGCATGCCCTAACCTTTCATACCAGGACCCCGCCACCATCGGACAGAAAGTGGAACAAACCCAACTATGGAAAGATGTCAACCTGGAGGACCCTCAAAGCCAGGACATCAACCTCACGGAAGGCCAAGGATACCTCGTTTTCTGCACACAGGCCAACTCATTCACGCTTTATGGAAACCTGCTTTCAGCCCCGTCCCTGTCCGAACCCAATCCCTATTATCAGTTTATCAGCCTGCCTAGCATTGAATCCCATCCCACCGTCCATTCGGCCGCCGATTACCTGCAATACCTCCAGGAACAGGGGCACTCCTGTCCAACCATCAGTGCATTCACCGGAAGCCAATGGAAAATCCATCGCCAAGGGCTTCCCCTCAACAACTTTTCCCTGGAAAGCACACAGGGATACCTCCTTCAATGCGAGCCTCCGGCTGACCCGCAACCCTAACAACTGAACCAAAAAGTCCCAAAGGCCGGTTTGCGGCAGGACAGCCCCTTATACATAAATTGAAACCTATTTAAACGCTAAACCACCCTAAAATGAACGATACGCATGCAAAGTGATTCACTTCATCTGCAATCCGTCTGCTTCTAACATAGCGAATGCAGCGTACAATTCATTCAATGGCTGCGGTCGTCCAATGGTTAGGATAGGGGACTGTGGATCCCTTGACCCGGGTTCACCTCCCGGCCGCGGCCTTCGCCTGTTTCGTCAGGCGGGAACGAAGGACCGCTTCCAGCGGGCCATGCTCCGCTTTCGATCGCTGGTACCGAGAACCCCCGCTTCGCGGGAGTTAAGCTACACCGTCATGTCCGACGGAACCGAGGATCCCTGCTGTGCAGGGATCGTACTCCAATACATCCAAACAACAAGGGAACGGTGATTGCATGCAGTTAAGTGCCGCCAAGGGAACCCGGGATTTTCTGCCCGAACAGATGATTCTGCGCCAGCGCATTCTCTCCATGATCCGTGAAACCTTTGAAATTTATGGGTTTTCCCCGCTGGAGACCCCGGCCATGGAAATGCTGGATACCCTGACCGCCAAGTTTGCGGCCGGAACCGAATCCGACGACATCAAAGAAATTTTCAGGTTCAAAGACCAGGGCCAGCGCGAACTGGGCCTGCGCTTTGACCTTACGGTTCCCTTTTCCCGCGTGGTGGGCATGAATCCGACCCTGAAAATGCCATTCAAACGGTACCAGATTCAGAACGTTTACCGCGACGGACCACTGACCACGAACCGTTACCGCGAATTCCTGCAATGCGATGCGGACGTGGTGGGCGTGGAATCCGTGAAAGCGGACGCTGAAATCCTGGCATTGGCCCAGGAAGTTTTCCGAAAACTCGGAATCGGGGTTGAAATCCGCATCAATTCCCGCCGGTTCCTCACTGATCTCATGGAATATCTGAAAATTCCGGAAGAGAAACGGGAAAGCGTGCTGGTCAGCGTGGACAAGCTGGACAAAATGCCGCTGGCGGAAGTGAAAACGGAACTTCAAAAAAGGGGCTTACGCGAAGAGCAGGCAACGCAATTGCTGGAATTAATGAATCTTTCCGGAACCAATGGATTCAAACTGAAGGCATTCCGGGAAAAACTAGGGGAAGGAAGAGGCATTCAGGGAATTGAGGAACTTCTGGAGTACTGCGCGGAATTCGGATGCACGCCCGTTTTTTTCCCCACCCTGGTGCGCGGACTGGCTTATTATACGGGCCCCATTTTTGAGGCAGTGGTCAGTGAGGGAACCATTAAGGGTTCCGTGGCCGGGGGCGGCCGGTATGACCGAATGATCGGACAGTTTCTGGGAAACGGAAAAGAGTTCCCGGCCACCGGGATTTCGTTCGGAATTGAACGCATTTTCGACGCATTTTTGCTTAAGCAACCCGGTTCCCCTAAAACCGTGACCCGTCTCTATGTGGTGTTTGTGGGCGTGGAAAACATTGCCTGGATTCGCCAGCTGCGCGAAAACAAAATCCGTGCAGACTTCAATCTGGACAAAAAAAGCATCAGCAAGGCCCTGGATTATGCTTCAAAGAACGGCATTCCGTTTGTGGCCGTCATCGGCGAAAAAGAGCTTTCCGGAGGAAAATTCCGTTTACGCAACATGGAGTCCGGACAGGAAACGGAGCTGGCATTAGGGGACTTTAAGTCCATCCGGGAAAGAATTCAATCCAGCGGAGGGTTCATTTAAAAGGTTTTTTAGGGGGAATGCGTAGTAGTTGCCTCCGTGGCTCAGTGGTAGAGCGCGACCTTGGTAGCCCAAAAAAAGGGTCCAACGAGGTCGAGGTCGCGAGTTCAATTCTCGCCGGAGGCTTCGGTTTTTCCCGCCATTCGCGCCTGTTTGAATGCATCGGAAACCCTTTTATTTTCCGGTTCCCTGAGTATTCTATATGCCCGCCCAAGTGCTCATGGAAAACTGGCTGTCCAAATACATTAAGGACCAGGATACCGTGGCGGTGGGCACCAGCCGGCTGGGGGAAAAATTCGTCAAACAGCTGGCGCTCTTAAGCGAACAGAAAAACATCCGAATTTCGTTCATTCCGACCTCCACCCGCCTGGCGGCCCTGGCCTCTTTTTTTAAGCTTCCGATTGCTTCATTGAATGAACGCGAAGTGGACGTGGCCGTGGAGTTCGCGGCCCAGGCAGACCCGGGATTTAATTTCACCAAATCCGACACCCTCTCCCTGGTGCGGGACAAGATGATTGCCCAGAGCGCGGCCTCCCTGTTTGTGGTCGTGGACGAAAAAAACCTGGTGACACGCCTGCATGGCCGCATTCCCTGCGAAATCGTTCCCTTCGGATGGCAGCGCACCCTTAACCAGCTGGACCAGTTCGGAAAAGCCGAAATCCGCAAAAACGGGAACGAATTCCTGCGCACGGAAACCGGAAACTATTTGGCAGACGTGGAAGCCGACCCCGCATTCGAGCCATCAGACCTGGATTTCCAGATGAAGGAAATTGCGGGCGTCATCGAATCCGGAATCTTTCTCGGATACGCGGACCAGCTGGTCATCATGGGCGAAAAAGAGGTCCGAATCAAGAGCGCCATCCGACCGGAGGGAATCTGATGCCGGTTCATCCACTAAAATCCTTCAGCATGAAGCCTGCGGGACCTAAAAGGATTCCTCAGCCACCGGAGCGTCCGGGTCCATCTTCCAGAACTACAGAAGTCCGTCGGGCATTTCCCCCCGTGGAGGGAACTTTTGAAAGAAACTGTCATGAAATCGGTTTAACTGAAAAAGAAACCATCTTCCTTTCCTTTCTTCGGAAATATTACGGCAGACCCCTGTCCACGCAGGCCACCCAACTGGGCATTAGCGTCAGGGAACTGAATCAGTCCCGGCAGACCCTTTATGAAAGACTGAAAAAGATCGGGAATGAACACATTCTAAACCCGGACCAGACACAGTTTAACAGATGAATGGAACCGCTTCAAACAGGCTTTCGGCCGTTCCCTGACCATTTAAAAACCCTTTTTCCGGATGAATACGTGTTACTCCCGTGCGGAACCAACTCCTGCAAAGCAGGGGCCCTCAGTAGCATTGGATGAAAAGAGTATGCGAAGCAAGCACTACTGAAAGCAGTGCCCGTACCAACCGGACGTGTCGGTTGCCGAAGTAGTTCAGGGGTAGAACACCGGTCTCATAAGCCGGATGTCGGCAGTTCAAGTCTGCCCTTCGGCATATTTGGCAGGAAACCGCATATGGAAAAGATAATCACCTTAAGCTCTGATTTTGGCAAGCAAACCCAGGGCATCGGAAACATGGAGGGGGTCATTTATGGAATTAATCCCCATACCCGGGTCATCCATTTAATGCACGGCATTCCGGCCTTTGATTTGATGGCCGCAGCGCGCACGATGGAAACGGTCTACCATATGCCGGTTGGGTTTCATGTCTGCGTGGTGGACCCGGACGTTGGAACCACAAGAAAAGGAGTCATCATCAAAGTGAAACGCGGGGATTACCTCATTGGGCCGGACAACGGGTGCCTGATGACGGCACCCCGGCTTTTGGGCGGAATCGAAAGAGTAGTTGAAATAACGAATGAAAAATTCATGATCCGCCCCGTTTCCCCCATTTTCCATGGACGGCACATTTTTGCTCCGGCGGCGGCTCATCTCTCGAGAGGAGAATCCATGGATTCATTCGGAAAGGAGCTCAATCCCGCAGAATTGGTTTCGGCCCCCTACGGGGAAGCCGTTTTGGCTGAGAAAAAAATTCACGCAGAAATCATTCACGTCCACCACTTCGGCTCTCTTCACTTCAATATTCTCCACAGCGTATGGGAAAGTGCGGGTTTTGAGCCTGGAAAAAAGGTCAGGCTCACGTGGAAACAGGGCAAAGGGGTTCTTCCGGTAACGAATACGTTCGGGGAAGTCGCACAAGGGCAGCCACTGATCATGAAGGACGATTACCAGCGGATTGAGGCAGCCGTCAATCAGGGCTCGTTTGCCCAAAAATATGGACTAGGCGTAGGGGATAAAATAACGATTGAAGGACTCTAGATGAAAACGCTCCGATAGTGTAGCGGTTAAGCACTCCACCCTCTCACGGTGGCGACCCGGGTTCGAATCCCGGTCGGAGCATGACTCCCCGGAAGGTTGCGGTATGAAAGTAAAAATAACGAATCATGCGAGAGAACGGATGGAAATTTACGGCATTTCCGAGGAACAGGTTTTCGGGGCCCTGTCCAATCCGGATGCAACACTCATTGGCAGCAAGGGCAGGAAAATCGCCCAGAAAAGATTAAATAGTTACGTGCTGAGGGTTATATACGAGGACGTTGGCTGGGCCAGGATTGTTGTCACGGTTTACAAAGCGAAGAGGGAACGGTATGAAATATAAGTACGATGCGGAAACGGATATTCTGGTGATAAAGCTCAGCGGCAGGAAGCCGGATTTCGCCGAACAGGAAGGAGACCTGATTACCCACTACGACCGGGAGAATAAGCCCGTTGAGATTGAAATACTTAATGCGAGCGAGACTGCATTGCAGATGGTCAGGGCTATGATTCCGCATAAAAAAGTCGCTGCGGTCGCTTAATGCGCACAGCGACCCGGGTTCGAATCCCGGTCGGAGCAGTATTTAATCCATTCCGAATCTAAGATCTGAATGAAATCTGTTCGGCCGCATCGAGCGGTTTCACCGGAATCCGAACGAAGGAACCGCATCAAAAAAAGACTCATAGGCCAGAGAGCGCTGCAAAAGAAAGGGAACCTATTGGCCGGTTTTTATGCAACGGGCACGTGGGCGATAGAAAACTCGCCGATGCGGGTGATTCCACAGGTCAGCCGGTTCCTGGAACACTATCGCGGAAAACAGCCGCTCCAGATTCTTTCTTTCGGAGGACACCCCCGAGAGATTGGTGACTTAAAAGAACTGCTGCACCAACACGGGTTCCGCACGGATTCAAATAGCCCACGTCAGGCCGTCATTCATCAAACCTTACTGAAAAACGAATCCAAAAAACGGGTTGAAAGAGTTCCTTTTCATGCGGTATCCACGGACGAGTTGGATGAATATTTCCTGAAGAAAAAACCGCCGATGCGGTTTGGCCTCGTGGTGGCCCAGAACTCGTTTTTTACAGGCAACATGAGTACGGATGCCCTGCTTCGGCTGTACCGGATTCTGGAACCCGACGGACAGGCCATCCTCCATTATAACTCAAAATCCTTTACAAGCCCTGGCCTTCTTAAAGAGGTCAAAGACCTAACCAAACATTTTGAAACCAATCTTATTTCGACCCCGTCCGGTGACACGACACTTGTTCTGACCCGGAGGGTTTTCCGGAAGTAACCGCCCGGCTAATCCAAAGAAATTTAAAATCATTAACACTAAAATCACCATGAATGCGGGCAAAATTCTTTTCAGCGGACTGGTGGCCGGAGTAATTCTTTGGGTGGTTTCATTCGGAGTTTCGTTTCTGGTGCAGGCACTGGTTTCCTATGCTCCGTTGCAGTTGCCGGGCATGCGCTCAGTTCAGGACCCCGTGCTGATGCTGTTCTTTTTGTACCCGCTGGTGCTGGGGTTCGTGCTGGCGTTTGTGTACGGAAAAGTGAAGGAAAGCTTCAGGAACGGGGTTTCGTTCGGTTTATGGATGGCTTTTTTGTTCACAGTGCCTAACCTGTTCGTGATTTATTCCAGCATGAATTACCCGGTTGGATTCTTTGCAAGCACGCTGGCGGGAAACTTCATTGGGTTTCCGTTGGCCGGACTCCTGCTGGCCAAACTGCAGCGTTAGAATTCAATCGTTGAATTCTGGGCATTGAGCAGGAATGTTTCCGTGCGGGCCTGCGTGAAGCGTTCCACGAGTTCATTCATTTCAGCCAATGCGGCCTTCACCAGCGCTTCGTTGGCGGGCGGAATGGCGTCAATGACCATGAAGGCGTCCTGGGTCTGGGGCGTTATTTTGGTGCGATCGCATTCCCGCCAGTTCCATTTCCGGCAGACGGCTCCGTCTGCATCCGCATAAATGACTTCGCCGGCCCAGGGCGGATCGTTTTGGGTTCCGCCGATGGTTTTAAAGGATTCCTGGCCGGCGGCCAGGCGGAGTTCAATGAATTCCTGCAAAGCGGCACAGTCTTCTCCGCCGATGGGCAGGAGGTATTTGAGGGAAACCACGTTGTAGGCATCCACCAGGGGACTGATGGAGGGAATGGCATTTCCTTTCAGCACGCGTTTAAGCAGGGCTTCAATCGACGATCGGTCCTTGTCTTCCTTGAATGATTTGAATGCCTTCCGCCAGCAGGAAACAAGCGGATTCTGGGAAAGGGTTTCCGCTGAAAGCGTGCTTTGAACGTGCGTTTCCTGCGCGCGCAAAAGTCCGGTGAGGGCCGCATGCGTTCCGGTGTTATTGATTCCGCGAGCCACCATGACCCCTGCCTGAGCCTGCGGGAACCGTTCAAATATT
>JACRDJ010000084.1 GCA_016218635.1 Candidatus Iainarchaeum sp. | reverse complement strand
TACAAGCCAAGGGTCGCTGACCCTATTCCAAAGAAAACAGCCAATGCAATTATTGCCAATGGCAGCGTACAACAAAGAGTTCCCAGAATGCCTGCAATTAAACCGTTTTTTATTCCTTCATTTTCAACCAAGTTTAGTCCCCCTTAGTCGTTTTGAGAATTTTTCCAAAGCAGTTGTTTGTTTTTTGTTCGGGTGAATTGCCGGTCTTTTCTTTTTAATAAATTCGATTGCTCGTTTCAAATTCCAATTTTTTGCACTTATAAAATAAGCAGCCGCAATTGTTGGCGCGCGGCCATGTCCCCTCTCACAGTGAATGTAAACCTTGATTTTCTCCTTAACTAGGGAACCCAAAAAGTTTGATGCAACGCTCAATTGTTTTATTGTTGGCGCAGCGTGGTCTTTTATTGGAAGCCAAAAATAATAGGATACTCCAAATGGGGAGTCCATTCTTTTTTCCTCCAAACTAAGGTCTGCTTTAATGCCTCTCCTAAGCAACGAGTTGGCAAAGTGAATCTGGCAGCACTGATTTGTGCCAATGTAAATGTATTTCGTTATTTTTGAATATTCAAAAATTAATGGGCCGTGCTTAACCATTGATTGTCACTCCACGCAGCAGCTCATTTTGCTTACATCCCTGACAAACGACTGGGCAACAATTTTTATTGCCTCTGAAAGCGTGGGAAAAACATGTAATGTGTCAATGACATCATAGATGGTCATTTTGTTTTTGATAATCATTGTCGCCTCATGAATCAAGTCCGCCGCTTCCGGCGCAAGAATGTGAATGCCGATTATTGTTTTTGTTTCATTATCGATCACCATTTTTATTGCACCTTTTGTGTTCTTGATGGCTTGGCTTTTTGGAACCATCTCAAACGGAACAGTATTGCACCTGCATTTGACCCCGTTTTGAACGGCTTGCTCATCAGTTAAGCCTACTCCGGCTAATTGCGGGGAAGTAAAAACTGCGTGAGGAACAATTGAATAATCCATTTTTTTCTTTTCATTTGTTAAAGCATTGTTTGTGGCTATTGCCCCTTCTTTTGCAGCAATGGTTTCAAGCATTGGCTCGCCCTTCACATCTCCAGCAGCCCAAAAGTTTTCCAGAGATGCTCGCATTTCTTCATTTACTGTTATTCCTCCGCGCTTGTCAATTTTTACACCTATTTTTTCTAGGCCAAGGTTTTGCGTATTTGGTTTTCTGCCAGTTGCAACAAGCAGGGCTTCTGCTTTATATGATTTCTTTTTTCCATTAACAACCGCATTAACAGTTTTTTGGATTTTTTGTTGTTCAATGTTTTCAATTTCAACGTTTGTGCAGATTTCAATCCCTACTTCTTCCAAGTATTGTTGCAGGAGTTTTGCAAGTTCTGGTTCTTCTCTTGGAACAAGCCTATCCGCTCTTTGGAGCAGGCAGACTTTTGTGCCAAACCTTGAAAAAAGCTGGGCAAATTCCACTCCAAGAGCACCGCCGCCTAAAACAATCATTGACTTTGGCTGCTTCTTTAATGACAATGCCTCGATGTTGGTCAAATAATCAATTTTATCCATTCCTTGAATCTGAGGGATAAGCGTTTGGGAACCGGCAGCAACAACAAATTTTTGTCCCTTAAACTTTTCGGCATTCACTTGTATTTCTGTTTGTGAAACAAGCCTTGCCTGGCCTTCAATAAACGTTACATTAGGCAAACTTTCAAGCACTTCCACGTATTTCTTGTTTCTAAGCTTTTCAACTAATTTGTCTTTCTCGTTTATTATTGTCGAAAAGTCGATGCTTGCTTTTCCATTCATTCCTTTAAAAGGCAGGTTATTTGCCAAGTGCAATTGCTCGGCTATATACAGCAAGTGTTTTGTAGGCAGACAACCAACGTTAACACAGGTTCCACCCAAACCCACCGCATTGTTATTTATCAGCAAAGTTTTCGCTTTTAATTCATTGGCTTTCATTGCTGCCGCAAATCCGGCCGCTCCAGCTCCGACAATGATTAAATCAAACGTTTCTTGCATAGGACAAAACCTCTTTATTTTGTTTCACATTTTCCTCGCATTCACACAAGTCTTTGCAATACTTATGCGTATGCTTGTCAATCAGTTTAAGCAAGGGCAGAATTGTCTGCTTGTTCAGAGAATAAATTCTTTCCTGGCCATTGGGCTTGACAAACACAAAACCGCATTTCTGCAAACATATTAAGTGCCTTGAAGCGGTTGACTGTTCAAAGCCGAGCTCTTCATAGATTTCAGTAACTCTTTTCGGACCTTTTCTCAACAAATCAATCATTTTAAGCCTTTTCTCATTGGAAACAGTATTCAAAAATCTAATATATTCATTTAGTTGCATATTCAATATAATGCATAAAGAGTTTAAATAGTTTACTGTGAAATTCCCTTTGTGTAGGTTCAAGACATTTTTCGCACATTTGATATTGGGTGTTTGTTTTGAATTCGAGAGAGATTGAAGGGAAAATACACTGGCCTACAAATAAAGCCCGCTGGCGGAGTTTCACACATCACGCAAATTTATCAGGAAAGAGGCCAGCAAGCAAAAACGCATGAACAATTTACGAAAAAATTTGGCTGAAAGGTTTTTTATGTCATTTCGATTAAAGACGGCGACAAAAAGAAAATTCACAACCCAGAAGTAATCGCTGAAATCCAAGAAGAAATAAAGCACTTGGAAAAATAAGCGCGGATTTCTCAGTGTTGAGTTAAATCATCATTCCCGTGAAGGTCAGAAGGTGTTAACATCTTCATGGAAACCCGCATAGAAATTTAGATTCATCAGATTTTTAACCGCATTCCATGCAAAACGTCTTGTCCGAAGTTTCGTACAAAACCAAAATTTTTGTCCAGCACAAAAAAATACGTCGGGAAAAATAAGCACACCATCAAGGCAGCCAATTCTGCAAAAAGCGACAATGGTTCGTATAAAATCAAATAAGCGATTTTCGTTCATGACCGAAACTTTTTTAGCGCTAACACCCTCAAAATTAACGGCAATGACGAGGTTAACACAATCCGAGGCTTAACCGCCGATGCGGAAACAACCCAACCCGGAGCCATCTCAACATTATGCCCAAACCGAGAAAAGTCCGTCTCCAGCCCATGACGGGTTCTAAGAATAATTCACTTACCGCAGCATACTACATCGTACCGGAGGGAAAAACCGAAATTGTCGGATTTATCAGTCGCGGACACCGGAAAATCAATGCAGAACACCGCCAAAAAGGATATTTTAAGGAAGCGTTAAAGGGATTGGAAGCCCGGGAAACCCGTTTCTTCCGCAGGGGAGGATTTGAGGAATACCGACGAAAACGATATGAGGAAATCGTGGTGGGATCTTCGATGAAACCCTACGGGGACGAAATTCTGGGACTCCGCCAACCCGCATTCATTGAGCATACCCTGCTTCCCTCGGTCATGGCAAGTCTGCTCAAAAACGGATACAGTCTGTCCAAGCACAGCCTCCACGTACTCCGCCAAAATGGATTGCCTGAAAAGGCAGATTGGGACCAAACCATAAAATTTCTCAACCATCACCCCGAACTGAAAAACCGGGTAGTGGCAGTCTTATTCAAGAATGCACCAATCTGAAAGTTTACCGCAAACCCGGCGTACGGGATGCGGCGCAACAGCCAGTGTGCGCTTACTCCTTTTGAAAAAAGGCATCAGCCTTCGCTTTCAATGCGGGGCGCGAGAAAATAAGTGATTCGGGCTCCGCCGACGGAATAATCCAGGCGAAGCGGAGCATCTGATTTAAGGGAAATCGTGAGTTCCGACTGCGCGCCGGCGGCTTTGAGCATATCCTGGAGGTAGTCGGAGGGAAACATGGCCCTGGCGGAATTCTTCACTTCAAAGGATTTCACGCCCTTCTGGGTTCGGGCATACGTGTTCTCCACGGAACCCTTTGAAGAACTGGCCAGCACGTTCAACTGCTGCGGGTCCGCCACCAGCGTAATGTGCGTGCTCACCAGGGCCGCGTCCTTGAGCGCATCCGCCATCAGTTCGGCCGGCATGGAAATCACCGCATCGAATTCAATCCGGGGAGAAGGAATCTTGGCACCCACAATATCCATGAGCGGAACCCGGAACGAACGCCGGGAATCCCCGGCAAACACCACTTGCAGGACGTTTTTCTGTTCGTTCAAGGATAACTGCAGGGAATCCGAGGACTTGGCGCGGGCCATGACCTGCGAGAGATAATTAAGGTCGAGTCCGATGCTGAGCTCTCCTGAAACCTCATAGTGCTTAAAACCGGACTTGGGAAAAGAAAAATCCACCATGGAAATCTGGCTGGGGTCCGTGGCTTTCAGCTCCAGTCCTTCGGGCTTCACGAACAGGACGGCCTCGTCAATCAGAACGGAAATCGCATCCATGCAGCGCTTAAAATCAGCGGCATTGGCCAGTTCAAGATTCATAAAGACGCCTGCATTCAGAACGAAAAAAGACAATAGGGATGAACGCGCATCAGTTTAAAACCCATAATGCCGACTCACTCAACATAACCCGGTTTTTTCGGAAAATCAGGGAAAAATGCATCCTTCTGCGTACGGGCAGCCAAAGAGAATTGCCTGCAAGTCATCCACCAGCAGCAGTTTCACATACCCCACCCAGGGAATCACGAATAAAGCCCGTCCCGAAACGTCCTTTAACTGAACCGGGTAGCGTTCAATGCAGGAAAAACGGGGAACCCCGTTCTCCACGGGTCCGCATTCCTGGTCGAGCAAAAAATTCTTTTCCTTGTTGTCTCCGCGCGTAATCAGGTAATATCCGTCTCCTGCCTGCAGGCGGGCGATGGCCCGATGAATAATGGGACGCTGCAGGTAATGAGAGAAATACACCACAATGTCTCCTTCCGTGGTAACCGGAATGGTGGCCCCATCCTGAATGCGGATTTCGCGGGCAGACAGCAGATGGCCGACCCGTTCGTAGGCGGTTTGCGCAAAAGAGGAGTAAGGAACCCCGTTCAGGGAATCCAGGGGAACCTCTGCCTGTGCCGCACGCAGGGATGCTTCTTTCACACCCCCTAAGAGCACGACGTCCCCGCGGTGCAGGGTTGGTTCCATGGAACCCGAAACCACGACCACCAGGGGAGAGGTGGTTCCCAACAGAAATCCGAGCATGGAATAAAATGCCAAGGCCACTGCAAAGGAGGTGATGAGATAGACCGCCCAGGAAACCGCGGAATTACCGGAAGGGTTGAGGCGGGGCAGGATGAATTCGTCTACGTACGTGAATGGATCCAGCCATTTGAGAAAAGAATGTCCGGAACCTTTTTTTGAATCCATGGAACTCATTTAAGCGCTTTTTTGAGTCCGGCTTCAAAGGATTCGAGTTCGGTTTCGATTTCTTCAAGGCCTTCTTCGAGCACTTTCACCGGGTCCTTGCCCTTGGTCCGGATGACGAATACCGCGTCCGTGTCCAGGGGATGGGCCAGCATGTATGAAACGAATTCCACGCTCTTGTTTTCGCTCAGGCGGGCCTTGAGCAGATTGGGCAAGGAATGCCGTTCCCCTTTCAGCCGGAATTCCAGCAGGTTCTTGTCTTTTGAAATCACTTCGAGTTCCATAAAATCCCCCTAATGCAGCGTATAATCGGCAGCCGTTTTCCGCGTTTCTTCATTGGCGCAGGAAAGGCATTTAAGTCCCGAACCCAGCAGGGTCAGGGGAGAACGGCATTTCACACAGAATGCCTTGATGACGCCCAGTTCCGGTTCCGCAATGGAGAGCTCGATGTTGTAGGGCTTTACGTCAACAACCCGGGCACGGACCAGATCATTAAGCCGAAGTTCCTGCTTAATGGATTCCACGTAATTGGAAGAAATGTTGAAAATCATCAGGGACGCATACAGGGAAGGCATGACCCGCTGCTCTCCCTTAAAATTCCCTTCCAGCAATTCAATCAAAGCACTTTGCTCCTTAAGAAGGGCCACCCGGCCAATGACAATGGTTCCGTTCTCAATCCATTTCTTGGAGGGGGAAAGACGGCGCACGGAGGCCTCGTATTTTTCGTTCGAAAGCAGGGAAACTCCCACGGATTCAGCCCGCACACTGCCCTGCTCGTCCACAAACGCATTCGGACCAGCCGAATACGCTTCCTCTTTGCCCAGCAAAGAGCCCGGAAAAACCAGTCTGTTCACAAATCCCACTGAAAAAAAGCAATAATCTATCCAAAACTTCCTAGGAAATCTATTTAAAGGCTGTGGATAAAGAAAGAACCCGGCGGACCCACCAGCAAATTAATAGACTGAATCAGACAACCACTATATCGGGATACACTATGGTGCTGGAATCACTCCTGGGGGCGCGTTTGGCCGAAAAACGGGGGTTTACCCTGTTGGTGCTCTCCGTGCTGATTACCTCCGCGGGCCTGTGGTTCACCTATTACCTCTTCCCGCAAAGCGCCAGCGTTCTCTCCCTGGCATTCACCACCATTGCCTTCATGCCCATGCTGCAGGCCGCCTTCCGGCTTGAGGAAGAAGAGGAATCCCTGCATTCGGGAGCCAGCATCGGATTTCTGCTCCGGCATGGAAAAATCATCAAAGTGTACGGAATGATTTTTCTGGGAATCATGGTGGCCTACGCATTCTGGTTCATTGTGCTGCCTGCCACGACTCCGGCAAACTGTCCGGCTTCCGGGCGCCTCGAATGCCTGCTGCCCACCCAGGAACAGCTTTTTTTGGAACAAAACAAGTCCATTGAAGCCATCAGCGGTTCCTCCCCCATTGCCCGGGTCAGCGGAGTCGGAGCCGGCGAATGCAAGAACCCGGCCACCGCCAGTTTCTGGAAATGCACGGAATTCATTTACGTCAACAATTCACTCGTGCTCGGACTCGCCATCCTGTTTTCCTTCATTTGGGGCGCCGGAGCCATATTCTTACTGGGATGGAATGCCTCCATCATCGGCATATTCCTCGGAAAAGAAGCCACCATGGGGTTTGGAGGAGCGGTGGCCCGGTTCCTCAGCTACATTCCGCATGGAAGCTTTGAAGTCATGGGATACTTTGCCGGAGCCATTGCGGGCGGAATCATTTCCGTGACCATTACCAAGGGCAGTTACCGGAAAAAGGAACTGACCACCATTGCCAAGGATGCGTTTGCCTCCATGGTGCTGGCATACTGGCTGCTCCTGATTGCAGCCATGATTGAAAGCTACCTCATCATTTCAGCACTGGGAATCTGAAAATTACTCCATAAGCGGGTCTATAGGGTCTGTATGCGTATCCACTTCCCCTAAACTGTTCCGGTGATTCTGGAGTTCGGTCAGCAAAAGCAACGCCTGCTTTTTGCGAAGTCCGGCCGGCATTTTTTTAATAAAAAGCCACGGTTTCCATATCGCAACATGGTCCACTTCAAAAAAAACGAGGTTTCCTTTTTTGCTTATTCCGGCATTAGGACCCGTGAAATTAACCAAAATCCCGCTTTCCGCATAGATCCGGTCTGCCAGCGTCTTACGCGATTTCTGGTTTGTTGTTCCACCACGATTAACATAAAATTGCCCGATTTCTTTTTGGGATTTCTTCGTTAACGGAATCCGGGCCGAATAGTCCATTTTTTGGTTGGTTCTGGATGCCAGCTGTTCGGGGAAATGGAGCGGATAGATCAAGTGCGCAATCGTCATTCCCAGGGAGTACGTGGGAAGATGCCTGCGGGTCTTCAACCGGGCCACCACGCTTTTTCGTCCAAACTCGGCCTGGGAACGTTTACGCGTCAGTTCAGTTACAAGCGCGTGTTCACCCCTAATCCGCAACGGCTTTCTTGGCAAGGCCATACCGAAAAACTATCCTAAATGGAAAAATTCACCGCTCTGCGGTTTTGGCGGGCTTCTTTTTTTCAGGGGAACCGGAAGACTGCACGAATGCCTGGAATGCCGGCGCATATTTGCGGAAGAGTTCCTCCATATCCACAGCAGCAGGCTGGGCTGGTTCCGGCTTCGTCATTCTGGAAAGAGAAGTGGCCAGCGAGGTCAGTTCCATGGGAAGAACGAACTTGGTGCTGGCGCCTTCCCCCATGCGTTCAAGGGCCTTGATGTAATAATAAGCCAGGGCCTTATCCGAAAGCTGTTCCGCCGCTTCCCGGACGGCATCAATCTCCGCCCGGTGCCCTTCCGCCTTCTGCAGGGTGGCCAGCTTGCGGGAAATGGCCGCATTTTCCTCATGCATGGCTTCAATCACCGTGCGCGGAATGTCAATGTCCTTGATTTCGGCGGAAACAATCTGAACCCCCCAGGATTCCGAAATCTGCTTGAGTCCCTCCAGCAAACGGCTGTTAAGGTCATCGCGGTGACGGTTCACTTCCTGCAGGGAAAAAGAGGCCAGAATGTTACGGATGGCCGCAATCACATAGAGCTCCGTGGCACGGGAAAGGTCCTTGACCTCAAGCACCGACTTAATCACCGAACCCGGGTCCTTCTTGACCCGCAAATAAATGACGGCATCCACTTTCACCTCAATGTTGTCCCGGGTGATGACGTCCTGTTTGGGAATGTCGATGACCTGCACCCGCAAATCCACCTTATCATAGGATTCAATGCCCGGAATCATCAGCATCCATCCCGGGCCCCCGACACGGTTCACCCGCCCAAAACGGGAAACCACCGCACGTTCATAATCATGCAGGAAAACGATGACCTCAAAACGCAGAAAAACAAACAAGAGCACCAGGCCCAGTGCCACCCACAACAGGTTGGCGGCCACAAAATCACGGAAGAAAAAAAGGAACGCCAGCAGGGCCAATGCCAGAATCACCAATCCGAAAAAAATTCCCTTACGGGTACGGTCCACCGACAATGCACACACCTTTAAATTGTTTGAATGCATATCATTTGGGCACTCAGACCATTTAAATCCAGTGGTTACATGAAACAAAAAAGCGTTCTGGTCCTCTGCATTGACCGGGACGATGATTTAGGCCGAAAAACCGGAATAGAAGGTCCGGTCGTGGGCCGCAAGCAGGTCCTGCAGGCTGCCGCCAAACTATCACTCTCCGACCCGGCCGAATCCGACGCCAACACCATGTTTGCGGCCGTCAAAAAATTCGACGAAATCCAGAAGGAATTCGAACAGGCCGAAGTGGCTGCCCTCACCGGATACTCCAAAACCGGGTTTGAATCCGACAAACGCATCAACGAACAGATTGATTTTGTACTGGAACGCTTCCCGGCAGACGGATTCATCCTCATCACCGACGGCGCAGAAGACGACCAGACCATTCCCATCCTGCAATCCCGCGCGCCCATCATCTCGAAGGAAATGATCATCATCAAGCAGGCCAAGGAAGTCGAATCCACTTACTACACCCTCAAGGAAGCCCTCAAGGACCCCGGCATCAAGCGCATCGTGTTCCTGATTCCCGGACTCGTCATCATGCTCTGGGGAACCCTCTTCCTGCTCAACTCCGAAAAACTCTTCTTCCAGACAATCAGCCTCGTGGTCGGAGTCTACCTCATCCTGAAAGGAACCGGACTCGAAGAACGCCTAGCGGATGCCGCCACACTCATGATCAAATCCATTTCCCTGCACCGCGTCAGCTTTCCCTTCTACCTCATGACCATCCTGCTCCTCATCCTCGGAACGTACTCCTCTTATCTGATGTACCTTAGCCCCGAATACCCGGACATCCTCATGAAGGCCGCCGCCATCTCCCAGCAGGGACTCCTCTTCATCACCCTCACCGGTATCTCGTTTGTCATCGGCAGCGCCATTGACTCCATTCACTTACGCAAGGCATTCCTGCTCCGCCGGCACTTCCTCTCCGTCATCGCCTTAAGCCTGCTCTGGTTCATCCTCGACTCCGCCCGCGCGGTACTCATCGGCGAACCCCACGCCAACCTCGCCTGGTTCACCACCAACATCCTCCTCAGTTTCGCCATCGCACTGGGAGCCTACCGGGCCTCCGAAATACTCGACGTCAGCAAAAAAATAACCAAGCTCCTGGTCGGACTGCCCGTATACGCCCCCGACGGGGAATGGGTGGGAAAAATCCAGGAAGTCTTCCGGGACGAGCACGCCGTGG
>JACRDJ010000085.1 GCA_016218635.1 Candidatus Iainarchaeum sp. | reverse complement strand
TATGCGTGGGTTCGTCGAGGATGATCCATCCGAGGTGGCGGGTGAGTACGAGGGAGAATGCCATGCGTAGTGCGAGTGCTGTGGCGGTTCGTTCTCCTCCGGAAAGGATTCCTTCCACGCGGATGAGTTCGTGGTCCCGGTTTTGGGCCAGCACTTCGTAGTCGCCGTCCTGGATTTCAATGCGGGCTCCGGTGAGGTCTTCGTAGGGGTAGATGCGGGGCCAGAGCTGGTTCATGGCCTCGTTGACGGAATCGATGAGGGTTTCGCGGAGTTGGGTCTGCGTGTTTTTGAGCGCTTCAATGAACAGCCCCATTTTTTGGCTCATGCGGGTTTCGTGATTGGTGCGGGTTTTAAGCTGTTGAAGGGATTTTTGGAGGGATTGGATTTCGTTTTGGCGGGTTTTGAGTTCGGAAAGGATTTCTTTTCCGGCGTTTGTGCGGGCCCGTTTTTCCTGGACGGTTTTTTGGAGCTGCATCCAGGTTTCGCGGGCCTGATTGAATTCAGCGGAATTAAATGAAATGGTTGCTGCCTGGTTTCGCAGTTCCTGCTCTTTTTGGCCGAGTTCTTTTTCTTCCAGCATGAGTTTTTGGATTTGTTCCTGTTGCGCGCATAAAATCTGGAGTCGGGTGCTTTGGGTCTGCAGGAAGGTTTGCTGTTGGGTGAGCTGGATTTCGGTTTTCTGGAGTTCGTGGAGATTTTTTTGGGCGGATTGAAGGAGGGTGGAGAGGGTTTCCTGCTGGGTGCGGAATTCCGCCTGAAGCCCGTTGCGGGTGTGTTCGCTGACGGGCTGGCGGCAGACGGGGCATTGGCCTCCGAGCCCGTCCAGTCCGGTTGCTGATTTTTGCAGTTGAGCCAGTTGTGTCTGCAGCCTGCTGGTTTCCTGGAGCTCTTTTTCTTTTCCGGTTTTGTGGGCAAGGATTTTTTCCCGCAGTTGTTCGGTTTCTTCCCGGTTTTTTTGGAGTTCGGGTACGGGGTCCTGGGAACCGGTTTCTTTTTTGGCTTTCTGGAGGCGGGATTGGGTCAGTTCGAGCCGGGCGCTGGTGGCGGTCAGGGCGGATTCGAATTCGCGGAATTTTTTCTCGGATTTCTGGAGGGTGTTTATCTGTTTTTCTTTTTCGCTGAGTTCGCGTTCGTTTTCGGGCAGTTCGCGCGCAAGGGCCTGCAGTTCTTCTTCTTTTTGGCGGATGCGGGCATCCATTTCGGTGATGGGGGTGAGGGCCAGTTTTTTTTCCTGTTCTTCGAGGAAGCGGGTTTTTTCTTCCGTGAGTTTTTTGAGGCGTTTAAGGGCCTGGGTGGCGTTTTCGCGGACGCGTTCGTATTGGTCGATGGAGAGGAGTTCGTCGAATTTTTGTTTGCGTTCGCGGGGAGAAAGTTCAAGGAAGTAGTCGAGGTTGTTTTGTTCCGCGTATACGGCCCGGCAGAAGAGTTCATAGCTGATCTCGCTGAGTTGGGCGATCCGTTCGCTGACTTCGGTGGGTTTGGGGCCGGCGAGGAGTTTTCCGTTTTCAGTGAGTTTGGCCTGGTTGAGTCCATGGCGCTGAATGATCCGTTCCACTTCATAGATTTTTCCGTTAAGGGAAAACCCCATGCGGATTTTGGCCTGTTCCTGGGGGCTGGGTTTGTTTTGGATGAGTTCGGTGAGGGCAACTTTGCGGGCGGAGAGCGCAGGGAATGTCCCGTATAGGGCAAAGCAGAGGGCATCGAACACGGAGCCTTTTCCGGCACCGGAGAGGCCGACGAGCACGTTGGTGCCGGGGGTGAATTCCAGTCGGCTCCTGCAATGGCTCTTCCAGTTTTCGAGTTCAATGAAGGAAATCATCCCGGGTCCCTGAAGAGAAAGGATTGAAATGCAGAAAAAGGAATCGGGCAGGTTTGTTTAGAGCAGGGTCATTCCGTCGTTTTCCGCGTTTTCGACGAGTTCTAGTGCATTCAGTTGCTGCGTGAGGGTTTCGATTTCGTCTTCTTTTTCGTTGGGGAGCACGAAGGCGGCTTTCACAATTTTGATGCCGAATCCCGGGGAGTCCATTTTGATGTCCTTGAGTTCCCCGATGGATTTAAGGGCCTTGACGGCTGCCAGGGTCTCTTCGGCCTGTTCCTGTTCAAGGGGGTTAATGCGGAAAATGACGAGCAGTTTGCCCATGCGATTCACCGGTTTAGGGCCCGCTGAACCCGCAGGATTCGCAGGAATAATTGCGGGTGGCAGTCCGGCAGTTGTCGCAGCGGATGATTTTGTCCTTGGCGCAGGAAGGGCAGTTGAATTCCACGTAGTCCCGAAATACTTCTTTATTGCAGGTGGTGCATACTTTCATGAGTGATACCTTTAGTATTTCCCCTGGTTATACATTTAAAAACGTTCACGAACGGTTTGTTGGTTGGGGCCCGTGGCCTAGTCAGGATAGGGCGCTTCGCTTCGGTCGCCGTCACGTCCGGCGAGTACGGACACCCCTTTCAGGGGGGT
>JACRDJ010000086.1 GCA_016218635.1 Candidatus Iainarchaeum sp. | reverse complement strand
GACGGCGTTGGGAAGCTCTTATGCTACCGCTACATCACAGCCGCATGAATGGAGATGGATACCAAACGCTTAAAAGAACTTATTTTTGTCCGGCGTTTTTCATGCCGGTGGCAGGTTTAAATAACTCAACTTCGTTGAATAGGTGATTGGCATGGGGAGAACGGATAAAGGTCAGGTGGCAACCGAGTATTTGGTGATGCTGGCGTTTTTGCTGGTGGCCATTGTTTTCGTTTTCAGTTTTGCGTTAATGAGTTATCGGGCCAATTCCGACGTGGTTTCCATGAAGACCTCGGTGAATGCCTTGGCCGCGGCAGCCGATCAGGTTTATGCCTTGGGGCCCGGGAACACGTTGTTTGTGGAAATCACGGTTTCGGATACCGTGCAGAGTTATGCGCTTTCTGACCGGACGGTGAGTTATTTTGCAGTGCTTTCCGGTGAGTCCGTTGAGTTTTTTGCGTCCGCTAAGGCAAATTTGTCCGGGGAATTGCCGCTGGCGCCCGGAAGGCGTTTGGTGAAAGTGGCTTCCACCGCTTCCGGGGTTGTTTTTTCCGAGTTTACGGGGGAGTGATTTCGGTGAAGAAAGGCCAGGTCAGCCAGGAGGTCATGGTTGCCATCATGGTTTTGCTGATGATTTTTGTTCTGGTGCTTGTTTTTGTGTTTGAGCATAACCGGATCGGTTATGCGCTGAATGATTCGTATGAGAATCGCCGGGTGTGCAGTCTGGTGGCCAATCAGCTTAATTACGTGTTTTCCATGAAGGAGGCGGTGCGCATTTCGTTTTTGCTGGACCGGGACGTCAATGTGGGAAGCAATTATCTTGAAATCGGGAATTATTACTGTTACTTTTCGGGCCTGGCGGTTCCGGCCGCGCTTAGGAAGGGAACTATTCTGATTGAGAAAAACGCGCAGGGGGTCTTGATCCGGAATGAGTGAACGCGGGCAGGCGGTAAGCTATGATCTGGCCATGGCGATGTTTATTTTTGTCATGGTGCTGGCTGGAATCATCATGCTTTGGACCTCCAACCTCAAAAGTTTTGAAACCCAGTTTTCGTTCAATGAAGCCCAGGTGAAGGCTTTTCTGTTAAGTGATCTGCTTCTTAAGTCTCCCGGCGTGCCCGTGGACTGGGAAACGCGGGATTTGAACGGCGTGACTTCACTGGGTCTGGCCCGAAAAGACCGGGTTCTGGATTCTGGAAAGGTTCTTCGGTTTAAAGACTGGGTGGATTCCAATTATTCGGAAGTGAAAGCCAAACTGGCGCTTCCCACGTATGAAGTGTTTATTCAACTGGATGCGGTGGATCCAATGACTGCGGACCTTAATTTCGGCGTCCCCCCGCCCGGGAACGCTGTTCGGGTAAGTGTGCGGCGCATTGCGGTTTATGGTGACTCGGAGGCCATCGTGGATGTCACGTTATACCAGACTCCTTAGTGCACGTGGATTTGTCCTGACGTTGGAAGCGGCACTGACCGTGCTGGTCGTTATTCTGCTGGCTGCCGGCACCACGCATGTCTCCTATGAAACCGCTCCGGCCGCATTGACTCATACGTATTCAGCACAGCTGACCGATGACGTATATACGGCCTTGCTTAAGGACGGTTATCTCAGTGAAGAAATAGATCAAAACGGGTTGCCGGGAGCCATTAATGAAATCGGGGAAAAAACGGGGACCCTGCTTCCGGAATCGTATGCATTTTTTCTGAAAACCACGGAGTACACGCTGGCACCGGAAGCCTGCCGTACTCTTCAGACCTTTGAGTCCTGCTTTCCGGATGAAAATAAACTGACCGTTTCGTACGGAACCCCGGTGCCAACTGACCGGGATGTCCTGTATGTGAAGAAAACCATGGTGCGCAAGCAGCCGCCCGGCCAATGCGACATGAATTATTCAATTGGACTGGCTTCAGCGGATGAGACGCCCTGGAATCGGCTCTCCCTGGCAGGCGCATCAGACCTGAATGTTTCTTTCGATGTGAACGTCTCCCCTTCAGGCGAACTTTTATGTGATGAAACGGCCACCGTGAATCTTTCGGCCACCGTGCCTTCTTTTGGACGCGTACCGGTGGATATCCTGCTGATCATTGACCGTTCCGGAAGCATGAGTGAATTAACCGCCTTGCTGAGCCAGTTTACCGGAAATCTGGGTGGCGGAACCGCTCAAACCATTCCGCCTTTCATGGACCATTCCAGTGGTTCTCTGGGCGGGGGCACCCGTTCTCTTTTCGGCAAGTATGGAAACTGGCGGGTGTTGAAGACGTTTACCATTGATGACTCCAACAGCTTTGATATCCTGTTTCGCTGGAGCGGGCCGGTGGAAACCGGAACGCATAAACCCAAAATGTACATCACGACTCCGGCGGGTGCGCAGTTTGGGTATTACAATGGGGCCCTTCCGGGCGGAACCTATTCCACTACGAATTCTTCGGTATCCATGTATGTGCCCGTTTCCTCTTCCCGGAACGGGGTGTGGACGGTGTATGGCTGGAACGATGATCCGGCCGTGAATTACACCTTGGACATCAACATTTATACGCCGGTTCTTCTGACCGGATGGGTTGAGACTGGAACGTTTGAAATCGTGGATCCGGACGGTTTTAATGTGAACATGGGCTGGAGTGGAAGCTGCTCGGGAAACTGCCCTCAGTTATACATTGAATCCCCTGGCGGCATCCGTTATGGATATTACGGGGGAGTGCCTTATGGGTCCGGAAACAGTTATACCAGCACCAGCACATCCAATGATATTGTCCTGGCATCCAGCGAACTGGGCATATGGAGAATCTATGAGTGGAATGACAATCCGTCCGTCACCCAAACCACCAAGGTTTTTTTACGCAAAATGGATGCAACCCAGTTTGCGGCCACCAATTTCGTGAATTATCCGGACTGGCAGAGTCCGGTTCCCGGGGATCAGCTCGGTCTTATCTCGTATTCGTATCCGGCCCGTCTGGATAAGCCATTGCTGCCGGCAATCAGTTCCAACAAGGCCGCCATCAACACCAAAATTGCTTCCCTGCAGGCAGGAGGCAGTACGGCCACCGGGGATGCCATTCAGATGGCCACCACTGAATTTTTGTCCCACGGACAGGCAGCTCCCCCGGCCAAACGCTTTCAGGTCCTCTTATCCGACGGTCATACCACGGCCGGAATGAGTCCCGCCACGGCGGCCAGCACGGCAAGGGACAACAACATTGTCATTTTTACGGTAGGCATGGGAACGGATGCTGATTCGGTCGAACTGGGAAATATTGCTTCCATCACCGGCGGCCGATATTATTCGGCCAATGACGCCAACGCATTGGCGGATGTGTACAATGCCATCCGCGGTCAGATCGGATTGATTGCTTCGGATGGTTCCGCCAACGAAGCCAATAATGCTCTTCTCAACGTTTCCCTTCCGGACGGAGCCGAACTCATAGATGACGGAGGCGGTTCCATCATACGCATTTTAGACCAGAATTACCTGCAGTTTTACATCGGTTTTCTGAATTATTTAACTCCCTGGTCTGGGGCCTATCAGGTCCGTTTTCCCTGCAATCATCCGCTCGCCTGCAGTTCGGATACCCGGATTTTTCCGCCCTCCGGCACGTACTTTGAATATGACAACAACCAGGGAATAACCCAGGGAGACCTTTTGTGGGATGCCAACACGACAGTGCCCTTCCTTTATCGGGACATTGGAATTGAAATTCTGAACGGACGCCTGACTGAACCCGGGCTGGCCTACCTGGATGTGAACGTCTTCAACCGGGGATTCCTTTCCTCTCCGCCAACCACGGTTAACATTTACCTCAACGAGCCGGGCACTCCTCAAAGCCAGTTGATTCTGTCCGAACCGGTTCCGGCATTCTGTCCCGGCATTCCGGGTTCATGCTCTTTTTCCGTGGAATTAAAAGACCTTGAAATCGCCCGCGAAGGATACCTCTATGCCCTTGTCAATGAGGATCAAAACATCCGCGAATGCCCGAACAACAACCAGGACAGCATTTACTGCGTGGGATCCCCTTCATCCAAGTTTTATACCTTCGAATACTGGGTGTGGTCCGATGCGTGAACGCGGAGCGCTCTTTTCGGTCATGGTCTTTTTGCTGCTCATGATGGTGCTCACGTTCACGCTGGTTTCCCAGGAAACCCTTTATGCGGGCGAAAAAGACGTTTCGCAGCTCACGGCACTTTCCCGGACCAGCAATGCCTATGACACCATCAATGAATCCATCGTGGACCTGGGAAAGGAAAGCGTGGCCAGAAGCGCGTTTGAACGCATTCTGCCATTTGATTATACCCTGGACTTCAACCGCCTCCTGCTCATGCAGAAGCTTCCCCTTCATCCCAATGTGCTCGCCAATTACTTTGACCTGATCAATGCCTATTCCATTTTTGTTTCCGACACCAACGCGCAAACCACGTTCACGAATGTGGACTTGGACATCAACACGGTCCAGAATCCCGCCTGGGGCGGAACCGCTTCGCGGATTCATTTCATCCTCATCCCGCAATGCATGCAGTATGTGACGGCTGACCTCAACGAAATGATTCTTGAACCCGTTTCGGATCCTGCCTGCGGAGCGGATTTCAACGTGCAGGATATCCGGCGCTTTGACCTCAATGTCTCCATCAAAAACCAGAATGCGGACTACAATTCGGTTGTCTGCCACCTGAACGGTTCGGACGTATGCACGCAGACCGCCTTCGATGAAAACAGCCCCTACCCATTCGTTTCCCTGACCATTGATTCGGCACTATGCCCTTCCTGTTCGCTTTCAGGCAGTGCCCGGACCGTCAGCGCCCACATTGACACGGTCCTTGACCACAATATCACGCTTAAATGCACCGGGGCCGGATGCACTTCAGTGCCTTTAACGGTTTACCTCTCAAACGGCGTCCGCATCATCCATGAAGGAGACCGGATGGACCTCAATATGATGGTAACATTCCGTTCGCCCGTGAAAGAACTTTTCTTTAACGACATTAATTTTTCGGTCCGGCAACCAGGGTTTAACCTCCAGCAAACCAACCGGTAGCGGATTCGCCCTTCCGAGGCACTAAAAGGTATTTATAATAGGAACGAGTTATTCAATACCGAACCGACATGAAGGAAAACAGGGTTGCGTCCTTCGCTGAAACCGTTTTTTCGAAATTCAAAAAAAATGCCGGCGCACAACTTCCCCCGGTATCGCTTCTTCCGGTGAATGAATCCCTTTCACCGAATCAGCCGCAGACCACCCCCGTCCCTGCTGATCCGTCTTCCGTTATTTCACTGGCCCTGCGCCAGAAAGCCGGCGGAAAAATAAGTGAGGTTCAACTGAATGAAATGGAGGAAAAAATAAACGAGCTGCTCAAACGCCATAGCCTGGCACCCCAGAAAGCCATTGACGAAATACATCATCTTGACCCCCAACGGCTGCCGGAAAGCTTCAATGAGCTGGTCACTCTGCTGCGCAGGGAATGCACGCTTCATCCGCATCACCGGGAACTGCCTCCAAAGCCCCTGATTCGTCCTGAAACCGTCGTCCCCGTTCAGTCCCCGCTTCCGTCCCAGCCGGCCTCCCTTAATGAAAACCTGATTGTGACTGCATTTGACCGGGGTCTTTCGCTCATTGAACAGAAAGGAAGAATCCCTTTCAGCGAATTCTGCAAAGAACTCGGCCTTGGAAAAGAGCAGACCCAGGAACTGCTGAAAATCCTTGAAAACGAAAAGCTCATCGTGCTTCATTATCCGCCCATCGGGGAGATGGTGGCGCAGGACATTCATTGGAGTTCCAAAAAAGAATCCAACTCAAAAGGGGATATGCATGAAGGACAAACTCATTGAAACCTATGAACTGCAGGCGGACAACGTTTCGGTGGACGTGCACCTCGTGGATCCCTTCAGCGGATTTGTCCGGGAATATCACCTCCAGTTTCCTGAATACGGGGCCGGAACCGCCGCCCTCCTGCACAGCCTCAAAAAAAGCATTCTGGCGGATGCGGCCATTAAAACCGAAAACGTGATGGATGCCCGGTTCATTGATGCCCTGAAAAAGAGATTCTCCGAACGTGCGCACGCCATTTTATCCAAGGAACTCCCCGAACTCGGTGAGGAAAGCAGAAAAAGCCTGGTGGCCATTTTGCTCCACGAAATGCTGGGGCTTGGAAAAATCGAGTTCCTGATCAACGACCCCAACCTCGAGGAAATCGTGGTGAACTCCTCCGAGGAACCCGTCTGGGTGTTCCATAAAACCCATGGCTGGCTTAAAACCAATATCGTGATTTCCCCCGAAAGCGAAATCCAGAACTATTCCAGCATCATCGCCCGCCGGGT
>JACRDJ010000081.1 GCA_016218635.1 Candidatus Iainarchaeum sp. | reverse complement strand
TGTTGATTCCCATCGGAATCACGGGCGCCTCCAACGCATTCAACATGCTGGCCGGATTCAACGGCCTGGAAGCCGGACAGGGAATCATCATCATCGGAGCCCTCTCCATCGTGGCCCTCTTTGAAGGAAAAATGCTGGCGCTTCTGCTGGGGATAGCCATGCTGGGAAGCCTGCTGGCATTCCTCTACCATAACTGGTTCCCGGCCAAAGTATTCGGTGGAGACTCTCTCACCCTATTAATCGGCTGCACGATTGCCACCATGGCCATCCTGGGCAACATGGAGAAGGCCGGCATCGGATTCATGGGGCTTTTCTTTATAGAGCTTGCATTCAAGGCTAAACACAAATTCCAGTCCCAGTCGTTTGGAATCCCGCAACCGGACGGAACCCTGGCCTGCGATCCCCGCGGGGGGTCATTTACGCAATGGGTGATGAAACACGGACGGTTCACCGAACCCCAGGTGACCCTCATCATTCTGGGAAGTCAGGCCGTCATTGCCTTAACCGGACTCCTATTTTATTTTACCGGCATACTAAGTCTCTAGGAGCACTAATCCATGAAAATCTGTCTGGCCTGCTCGGGAGGCGGTCACCTGGATGAACTGCTCAACATCCGTTCCGCCTACGAATCCCATCCGCATTATTATGTGACGTTCGAACGCCCCAATTCCGCGGAACTGTCCAAGACCCGCCGCGTGCAGTTCGTGGAATGCCCTTCCCGCAACCTGCTCAAAACAATCCGCAACTTCATCCAGTCCTGGAAAATACTCCGACGCGAAAACCCGCAAGTCGTGATTTCCACGGGCGCGGATGCGGCCCTGGCCACCTGCCTGCTGGCCAAACTGACCGGAAAAAAAGTCATATTCATTGAATCCATGGCCCGCGCGCAGGACCTCTCGCTTTCCGGAAAAATCATTTACCCGTTTGCGGACCTCTTCATCGTGCAATGGAAGGAACTGACCGCCCGCTACCCCAAGGCCGTATTCGGGGGGTGCATTTATGGAAGCTGAAATATTCGTAGTCTGCGGAACGCACAGCCAGGGATTCGGGCGCCTCGTGCGGGCCGCGGACCTCATTGCCCGCAAAAAAAAGTACCGGTTCTTTGCACAGACCGGAAACACGGAGTACCGGCCGCAGTTCATGGCATTCAGCCGCTTTCTGGAACCGGACCAAATGAAGGAAAAAATGCTGGCCGCAGACCTCATTGTCTGCCACGGAGGCGCCGGCATCATCGGGCCCGCGCTCCAGAACCGCAAAAAAACAATCATCGTTCCCCGGCGGAGAGAACGCGGCGAACACACGGACAATCACCAGGTGGAACTGGCGCAGGCGGCATTCAGACAATTCCACGTTCCCTTCCTGGAAAATGAAAACGAACTGGAAGCCAAGATTGAAAAGGAACTGGAAAGCGAATCCCTGCCCTCCGCGGGCGCATCCGCCATTACGGGCCTCGTTCGCGCATTCATCGAAAAAACGGCGCCTGCACCAAAAAATATTTAATAACGGAACCGCCCAATATCCCGAAAGGAACCCAAATGAAGCCGTTTTTTTTTCTTCCCGCCTGCCGCATCTGCGGATTCAGGAAACTGGAGAAATACATCAGCCTGGGCGTCCTCCCCCTGGCCAACCGGCTGACGGACGCCCGCTCCGATGAAACGGACCTCTTTTTTCCCCTGGAAGTTGCGCTGTGCCCCCGCTGTCATCTGTCGCAGCTGACCGTGGTGGTGGATCCCGAAATCCTTTTCTCCGGCTATGCGTACCGGACATCCATTTCGCTCACATTCCAAAAACACTTTCAGGAAATGGCCCAAACGGTCTCGGAACTCTTTCCGGACACGGGCAGTTGCCGGGTGCTTGACATTGCCAGCAATGACGGCTGCCTGCTCGAACAGTTCCGTGCAAGGGGATTTAGGGTACTGGGAATCGAGCCTGCCCGCAACCTGGCCGAAATCGCCAACCGGCAGGGCCTGCAGACCATCCCGGAATTCTGGGACGAAAAAACGGCCAAAAAGGTTCTGGCCCGGGGTTTTCGGCCGAAGGTGGTGACGGCCACCAACGTGTTTGCGCACGTGCATGACGTGCGCGGATTCATCCGGAACGTGAAACGGGTGCTGGACCCGGAAGGAATTTTCATCATCGAGGTTCCGCATGCCCAGAATCTCATTGAAAAAAACGAGTTTGACACCATTTACCACGAGCACTTGTCCTATTTCCTGGTGAAGCCATTGCAGGAACTCTTCCGCCGGGAGGGAATGAAAATATTTGACATCCGGAAAGTGGCCACGCACGGGGGCAGCATCCGCGTGTTCGCCAAACTGCCCGGAAATAAAAGAATCAGGGTACAGAAAGCCCGGCTGCACGCCCTCTGCCGTGAAGAGAAAATAAAGGGACTCTATGCCCTGCCGGCGTATAAAAAATTTGCCGAACGGGTTTTTGACACCCGGATTGCGTTCCTGAAGCTGCTGGCCCGGCTCCGCAAACAGGGAAAAACCATTGCCGGATACGGGGCCGCCGCCAAGGCCAGCACTCTGCTCAATTACTGCGGAATCGGACCGGAAACGGTTTCATTCATCGTGGATGATGCGCCCACCAAGCAGGGAAAGGCATTCTCCGGAAACCGGGTTCCGATCACTTCCTCCGCGGCATTAAAAGAAAATCACGTGGATTATCTGGTCCTGTTTGCGTGGACCCTGACCCGCGAACTCATCCGCAAAACCCAGGGCATGAACTTCCGCGGAAAATACATTCTGCCCCTTCCCTCTCCCCGCATCATGAAAGGGTCTCCTAAACCCGCGGATTAAGGCGAATGCCATGAAATCGCCCCTCACGGACCGCGCATTCCCGCTGGCCAGCGTCATCATCATCAACTGGAACAATTATGCCATGACCCGTGCCTGCATTAACCGAGTACTGGAGAACACGGCCTACCCCCACTACGAAATCTGGCTCATTGACAACGGGTCCGTGGACGGAAGCTTCGAAAAACTAAAAAAGGATTTTCCGTTCCTTAAAACAATGGCCAATTCCGAAAACAAGGGGTTTCCGTACGCGCTCAATCAGGGATACCGGGAAGCCGGGGGATTTTATCTCGCGCCCCTCAACAACGATGCCCTCGTACTGTCCGGATGGCTTGAGGAAGGAATCCAGGTACTCGAATCCGATCTCCTCATCGCAGTGGCCGGATGCCGGGAAGTCACGGATGCCCAGGCTGCTGACCCGGTCACACTTGAACGCATCCGAAACGAACCCAATGCACAGAAAATGACCCTGCCCGTGGCCTGGGTGACCCGCAAAAGCATGGTGGAAAAAATCGGATACCTGGACGCGGAATTTTTTTCGCCCGTGTACGGAGAGGAAGCGGACTGGAATTTCCGGGCCCGCAATCAGGGATTTAAAATCATCCGCGTGAGCCGCTCCCTGGTGATCCATCACAGCTCCCAGGACTCCAAAAAAATACTTGGAAACGAAAAACAGTTCATTCTCATGAATTTTCACCGCCACCGATCCATGCTCTTTAATCTTGGAATCCTCGACCTGCTCCGGTTCGTGCCCGGACTCGGACTTATATTCGTTCAGGCCGCTTCGGCCGGCATGCTGGGACCGTTGCTGAAAAGCTACTGGATGAGCGTGCGGGACTGGAAGGAAATCCTCCGCCAGCGCAGGCAAAAACGCGGATTTGTTCCGTTTAAGGAACCCGAATTCACCGAGTTGATTTCTTAATGGTTCAATTCCCGCTTCCAGCGCTCATATCTTTTTATAGGTATGGGGCCATTAATTTCGGTTAAGGAACGGATCAGGAAGGTCAGAAAGTGTTCCAAAGCAAACAACAACTGGTTCTTAAAACAATTCAGCGGAACGGGCTGGCCGGAATCACCAACTTGGCGCTTCGCTTTTATGAACAGGAAAAAAAGCCGCTTCAACCGCATTACGTCCCGACCGCGCTTCAGGTGGAAGTCACGACCGCCTGCAACCTCAAATGCACCATGTGCGAGCACACCTACATGCAGAACGTGGGCGGAAACCTCGGAATCGGGGAAGCACTCCTCAACCGCTCCTTCCTGGAAATGGTGGAATACGCCAAACAAAAAGGAATTTATGCATGGTTCTCGGACAACATGACCCTGCTCACCGAAGAAATTGCCAACCGGGTCCTGGATGCGGGCGTGGACCTCATCGTGCTCTCCCTTGACGGCGCCACGCCGGAAACATTCGAAAAAATCCGGGTCGGAGCCAAGCGTGAAGAAAACATTATGGGCAACGTGCTGCACGAAGACCTCACCACCATATGGAACGGAGAAAAATACCACGCATTCAGGGAAAAAATGAAGACCAACCAGCCGCCCCAATCCTGCAAAAAATGCCCTAAATTCTACGGTTTATGCTGAAGGAAGAATTCATGCAGGAAAAAATTGTGGTAACGGGAGGGGCCGGATTCATCGGATCCTTTCTTTGCGAGAAACTGGTCGAGCAGGGATTTGACGTAACCGTGCTGGACAACCTCTCCACCGGCAAACCTGAAAACCTGGAGAAAATCAAAGACAAAATACGGTTCGTCCAGGCCGACATCACGGTCCGCGAACAAATTGACCCCGTTTTTTCCGGGGCCCGCTACGTGTTCCACCTGGCGGCGCTCAGCTACGTGGGGGAATCGGTTCAACGGCCCAGCGATTACAACCGGATCAACATTGACGGAACCCTCAACGTACTCCAGGCGGCCAAGGCCCAGGGCGTGCAGCGGGTCATTTTTCCCAGCACCTGCATCGTCTACGGAGACACCAGCAGCGTTCCGGTGCCTGAAACCGAACCGCTTAATCCCAACACCCCCTACGGATTCACCAAGGCCGCCGGAGAATGGTACTGCCGCATGTTTAACGACCTGCACGGACTGCAGACCGTCTGCGTCCGCATCTTCAATGCGTATGGCCCCCGCATGCGCCAACGGGTCATATCCAAATTCGCGCTCCGCATGCTTAACGGCGAATCCCCGCTGGTGAACGGGAACGGAAAACAGAAAAGAGACCTCATTTATGTTTCCGACATCGTGGACGGACTCCTCTGCGGACTCAAAATTTCCCCCCAGCAGTGCGGAAAAACATACAACATCGGAACCGGCACCAGTCATCGCCTCACGGAAGTCGTGGACGCCATCAATTCAGAGCTGGGAACCCATACTCCCATTGAGTTCCGTCCGGCCGTCGCGGGAGAAGCCGAAGAAATGACGGCCAGCACAAAGACCGCCGAAAAAGTGCTTGGGTTCAAAGCCAAGGTCGGTCTCCGGGAAGGAATTCATCAGACCATGGAATGGTTCAGGCAACACCCCAACCGGAATTAGCCGTTCACCAAGACCGCGCTTGTACCATCCGGTATTTAAAAAGTCCCAATCAATCCATTGCTTGAAATCCATGAAAGTCAGCGAACTCATTTCGTGGGCAGTCAGCCTCCTCATTCTGGCCGCCATCCTGGCATTCACCGACATCGGCGAAATCCTGCGCACGGTTGCCTCCGTTGGCTGGCCTTGGTTTCTGGCACTCAACGCATTCTTCGCCGCCGGATACCTCTTGCGCGGAATCAAATGGAATGAAATCATCCGGCCCATTCACCGCATACCCCATTCAATGGCCACCCGCATCCTGCTGGCCGGGTTCTTTCTCAACAACATCCTGCCCCTGCGTGCCGGAGAATTCGCCCGCGCGGTCCTGCTCGCCAAAAAAACCAATACCACCAAGTCCACCGCACTCTCCACGGTTGTCGTGGACCGCATCACGGACGTCATCGCACTCCTGCTGATCACCCTGGCCAGCATGATGTTCTTTCCGTTCCCGCCCTACGTGCTGGCAGCCCTCCTGCTACTCGGCATCCTGAGCGTGGCCGCCGTGGGAATCATGATTCACCAGAACAAGGCGCTCCTGGTTCTTGAAAAAAAAGCCAGATGGATTCCGCCCACTGCACACCGCATACTCCGCGACCTGCTTAAATCCGGTGAAAGCCTCGCTCACCCCAACAGCTTCCGCGTGTGGCTGTATTCCCTTCTCATCTGGATTCACATGGGATTATTTTACTGGCTGGCCGGCATGGCGCTGGGCATTCCCCTCACGTTCCCGCAATCCGTCTTTCTGAGTTCCCTGGTGGCGCTCTTCGCGCTGATTCCGGCAGCCCCCGGACAGCTGGGAACCCTGGAAGCCGCCACCGGAGTCGGAATGGAAATGCTGGGGTACGGATTCTCGGCCGGAATCTCGTTCGGAATCATCACCCACATCATATTCTATGGCTCCACCACCCTGCTGGGACTCTATGTCATGCCGCCGTTCACCCAACTGCTCAGGGGGGAAAAACTTGGACCCGCCCACCGTTAGCATCATCATCGCCACCTACAACAACGCACCCGTACTCCGCAAAACCATTGAAGGAATCCTCCGCGTGGATTACCCCAACCTCCTTGAAGTCCTCGTGATCAACGACGGTTCCAGCGACGGCACGCGGGAAATGCTCGACCGCGAATTCAGTGGCCGAAAAAAAATCAGAATCATTCACCGTCCCCGCAGCGGGGTCACCAGGGCCCGTAACCGCGGAATCCGGGAAGCCCGCGGGGAAATCGTGGTCAACATGGACCACGACTGCATTCCGCATCCGGACTGGCTCAAAAACCTCGTGAACGGATTTGATTCCCCCCGCGTGGGCATGGTGTCCAGCTTCGCCCTCTACGGAGGAACCTCCACCGCATTCCGCCGCGAAGCGCTTGAAAAAACCGGCGGATACGACGAGGACTACTTTTATTTCCGCGAAGACTCGGATCTCGCATTCAAAATCATGGAAGCCGGGTTTGAACTGCGGAAAGTGGAAGCCGAATACGAGCACGACCACGAACCCGAAAAACCCAACGGAATCACAGGCCTCCTGGCCTATGCCTGGAAACGCGCCCAATACCGCCAAAACGACGTGCTCCTCTACCAAAAGCACCCGAATAACCCGGAAGTGAAAAAATTCCTCTCCATCCGCGGGGGCTTTATAGTGGACCCCCGCACGGACATGAATCTCTCCACCGGAAGATGGTGGACCGAGGAAGCCCGGTTTGAACTCAGCTCCCCCCGCGGAATCACGTTCATTCAAAACCGCTCGCCCGTTCACGCGGCACTCATCCTGCTGGCCGCATTCGCCTACATGCTCCTCCTCAAACTCACCCGACTCTATGCCTCCATCAAATTCGGAAAGCTGCTCATATGACATCCTCCGCCACCTAAAGGTGGCGGTATCCCTCTACAAAAATAATGTGTCGGCCTGAAGGCCGAAGGTTAAGACCCCTCAACCGCACCCGGGGGAGGGTCAGGAGGACCGGACGAATCCATTCGGATTCGTAGGTGCGGTAAACAAGGTTTACCCGCAACCTCAAACCTGGGCACTCGGAAAAAAAAGTTTTCCGGACGCCGCGGTTCGGAATGAAACCCGAAAATTGTACCATCCGCTTTTAATAACCTCAACTCCCCCAAATATTGAGTCAACCGCATCAGCAGGACCTATTTATGCATACCTTAGTAACCGGCGGAGCCGGATTCATCGGCAGCCACTTCATCCGCCACCGCATAGCCGCCCACCCCCACGCCCGCCTCACCAACCTGGATCACCTGGACTATGCCGCCAGCCCGCAGACGGTTTCCGAACTCGCCCGCCTGCCCCGCTATTCCTTCATTCGCGGAGATATCACCCGCCCATCGGACGTCAAAAAAGCCATGAAGAACGCGGACACGGTGGTTCATTTCGCGGCCCAAACGCACGTGGACCGCTCCATTAGCGACCCCTTCCCGTTCATTCACACCAACGTGCAGGGAACCCTCACGCTCCTCGAAGAAGCCCGCAAACAAGACATTGAAAAATTCGTTCACATCTCCACCGACGAAGTGTACGGTTCGCGCCTGAAAGGAAGCTTTGACGAACAAAGCCCGCTGGCTCCCCGCAATCCCTACAGCGCCTCCAAGGCCGCCGCCGACCACCTCGTGCAAAGCTATTACGAAACCTACGGACTGCCCGTCTGCCGCGTCCGGCCCTCCAACAACTTCGGCCCCTACCAGTTTCCCGAAAAAGTGATTCCCTTCTTCATTACCCGCCTGCTGGACGGACAAAAAGTCCCCCTCTACGGGGACGGAAAAAACACCCGGGACTGGCTCTACGTGGAAGACACCGCCCGCGCCGTTGACCTCGTGCTCCGCAAAGGAAAAGCCGGAGAAGCCTACAACATTGCCCCCTACAACGAGAAAGAAAACATCTGGATCACCCGATTCATCCTCAAATACCTCGGACTTAACGATTCCCGCATTCAATTCGTCAAAGACCGCCCCGGTCACGACCGCCGTTATGCCATGAAGGCCCAAAAAATCAGGCAGCTGGGATGGAAACCCCAAGTCACGCTCCCAGAAGCCCTCCGTCACACCATGGACTGGTACATCATTCACTCAAACTGGTGGATGCCCTTGCTCAAACAAAAGGTGAAAAGATGAAGGGCATAATTCTCGCGGGCGGGACGGGTTCCAGACTGTTTCCATTGACAAAAGTCACCAACAAACACCTGCTCCCCATTTATGACCGGCCCATGATTTATTACCCCATCCAGACGCTTAAGTCCGCCGGCATTCAGGACATTCTGGTCATCACCGGAACCCATCACGCCGGGGACGTGTTTGCTTTGCTTGGCAGCGGACAGGAATTCGGAGTGCACTTCACCTACCGTGTTCAGGACAAACCCGGCGGAATCCCTCACGCCATTGCGCTGGCGGAAGGGTTCGTGGGGAACGACAAATTCATTTCCATCAACGGGGATAACATTTTATTTGAATCCATCCAGCCATTTGTGGAAGCATTCCGGAACGGAAACGAAAAATCCCGAATCCTGCTCTATGCGGGAACCACCGAGGAAGCAAAACGGGCCGGAGTGGCCGTACTCAAAGGAGAAAAAGTCATGCAAGTGATTGAAAAACCAGCACAACCGCCAGCAGGCAACTGGATTGCCATCGGGGCCTACATGTACACCCCTGAAGTATTTGACGTCATCCGCACGCTTAAGCCCTCCAAACGGGGGGAACTCGAGATTGCGGACGTGCACAACCACTTCATTAAAACCCATTCCCTTAAAGCCAGCAAGCTCCGCAAACAATGGATGGATGCCGGAACCATCGAAGAACTCCACCGGGCCAACAGCCTGGTGCAAAAAACCAGCAGGGGGAAAACCAAATGAAAATCGTTACCTTAAGCGCTCCATACTTTGACAAATTCTCACGCAATTCCAGAAGCCCCGCCGTCAGCAAGGGCGGATGCGTTTATTACCCCATCTGGCTGGCCTACACCACCGGAGTACTTGAACAAAACGGGCACGACGTGAAACTCATCGATGCCCCCGCCTGCAAAATGAGCATGGAAG
>JACRDJ010000079.1 GCA_016218635.1 Candidatus Iainarchaeum sp. | reverse complement strand
TGGGTTCGTTTTCCACGGACGTGAATTCGCCGATTAATCTGGCGGTTGCGGATGCGGTTGAGTTCGGTGCGGTGGTGGTGGTGTCTGCCGGAAACTGCGGGGAGGGCTGTCCGGATTCTTCGTGCGGTTCGTTTCGCGGAGTGGGGGTTCCGGCCAACAGTGCGGATGCCATTACGGTGGGTGCCGTGAATGACTCCAATCAGTGGGCGTGTTTTTCTTCCGGGGGAGTGGTGGGAACCGAAATCAAGCCGGACTTGAGTGCGCCGGGAGTCAATATTGATTCCGCGGGTTTGGGTGCCCTGCGGGTAAGCAAGTCAGGTACTTCCATGAGTGCACCGATGGTGAGCGGGCTGGTGGCCCTGATGCGGGAAGCGAATCCATCTCTGTCTCCGGTGCAGATTAAGGACTGGCTGGAATCCCATGCCATTGATTTGGGTTCTCCGGGAAAGGATGTGCAGTTTGGAAGCGGGCTGGTGAATGCTTCGCGGATGGGTGAGCTGCGCGCAGGCCCGGATGGGAATGGTGGGCCCGTGTTTTTGGAGCTCTTTGTTCCGGACCGGGTCAGGATGGGATTGCCGGTTGAGTTGCGGGCCCGCGTGATGGATCCGGGCGGAATTTTGTCCGTGCAGGCGCGGGTGCGTTTTCCTTCCGGGGAGGACCGGCTGATTGATTTGATTGCTTCAGAAAACGAATGGTGGATGAATTCTTTTATGGAAACCACGCAAACCGGTTCTTATCTGGTGGAGTTGCGGGCCCGTAATGGCGGGGGACTGGAATCCGTGTGGGTGGGTTCTTTCCTGGTGTCGGGGGACGTGAATGAAGGGGGTGGGGACCGGAATGTGAGCGTGCTTTCGGAGGGGCTGATGGTGCCGGAGCAGCTGAATAAACTGGGTGCGGGTCTGGTTTCATTGCGGTTTTCGCTGACGGCTCCGCAGGAGTCGGCGCTGGATGTGGTTCCGGCGGATACAACGGTGGCTTTTGTGGTGAAGGATTCTTTCGGGAACCCGGTGGATAAAGAGTTTGTGGGGCCCCTTGAGCTGGTGGCGGGGCAGGCGGCGGATTTTAATTTTGTGTGGGTTCCCTCTGCCGTGTCGGATTACAATGTGGAGGCCCAGGTGCTTAATGAGGGAATTCCAAGCATGGCGGGCGAGAAGTCTTCGCGGGTGGTCGTGGCGGTGGACAGCGCGCGGCTGGCGGGAGTGGATTTCGGGGAATCGCGGGTGCGAAAAGGGGATGCGCGTTTGGTGAAGGTGAGTGTTTCCAATGATTCGGCTGCTCCGCTGGACATGTTTGCGGAAATTCATTTTGTTGAAGGGGGCCAGGTGGCGGATGCATGGGTGAGTCCAGTGGTGTCCGTGAATGCGGATTCAAATTATGCGTTTGATTTTAATGAACCGGTCCTGCTGAATGCGGGAAATTATGACCTGAATGTGTTGCTGCATTATGAGAACCGGGCCCTGGAATCCCTGGCCGGTTCCTGGGAAGTGTTCACCCCCTCCACGGGCAGTTTGGGTTCCGTGCAGGCGCCTGCGCAGGTGAACGTGGATGCGGACTGGCTTTTAGGGATTGGTTTTCTGAATCAGGGAACGGATGTTCTGCATCCGTGGATGGAAGCCGAAGTGAAGGATTCCAACGGGGTTCTGGTGGGGGTCCTGAGCGGGAATGCGGATGTGAATGCGGGGGAAACCGTGGTTCTGAATGAAGTGTGGACGGCCCGTGTGCCGGCGGGTGCGTATGACGTGAATGCAGTAGTGGGCTATGAAGAGCACCGGCTGTATTGGCAGGGAATCCTGAATGTAGTGGATGCAGTCGCTCCGCAGTTGGTGGAATGGGTTGCGAAAACTCCGGTGCGCGTGCATGAACCGATGGGCCTACAGGTGATTCTCTCGGATGCCAGTGAATTGACTTCCGTTCAGGTACAAAGCGGTTCCTCTTCCTCCGTTTTGCGGAAAGCGGGCGGCAGCGACCGGAACTCTTTTTGGAGTGGTTCTTTGGTGTTTTCGCAGCCGGGTTTCCTGAATGCGGACCTGAATGCCTGTGATGCATCCGGCAACTGTGCCCTGTTTTCACTGGATTCCCTGGAAGTGCGTGCATGGGCGCCGGCATGCGAAGGAAAAAAGCTCTTATGGGTTTCCGGTGAAGCCCGCTCCGTGCAGGATTCCTGTGCGGTGAACCGGGTGGTTTCCCAAAACGGGGTTCCTTCCCTGGAAGAGGCATTGTTTTTTGATGGATTGGTCTGGAATGAGGGTGCCGGAGGAGTAATGAAAGAAACGGGAAAAGAACTGATTTCGGAATGGCTGCTGAACGGAAGACGGGTGCTGGTTCTGGGTTCGGATGTTGGGCTGGCCAATTCTTCGGATGCTTTTTTGAGTGAAACCCTGCATGCTTCCTGGGCGAAGGATGTTGCAGGCGGAGAACTTCGGGTAGTGCGCCCCCATCCGCTGACCTTGGGATGGAATTCACTGGTTCTGGATGAAAACAACCGCAACGCGGATGCGCTGAACCCCCTGAATGATGCGGTTTCATTGGCGGAATGGAGTGAAGGGGAATCCGGGCTGATGGCATGGGAGGATTCCGATTCCGGTGCGGGAGTGGGACTGGCCGGATTTGACCAGAATGCATTATCTCCAGCTACATTGCGCTGGCTGACTGAACGCCCTCAAACGGATGCCGTGCTCGCGGATGTAAACATTCCTTCGTTTGCCGTGGAGGGAACGGTTCCAATTGAACTGAATCTGTCCCTTCCCTCCGAGCCGGTGAACGTTTCCGTGTACTCGGACGGGATGATTGTTTTTTCAGGAACGGTTTCGGATGAAAATGCGGTTCTTCCGGTTCCGCTTTCAGCCGGCGTGCACGCGGTCCGCGTTTTGCTTAATGACGGGTTCGCAGTTCCCGAAAAAAGTTACCTGAATAATGAATGGACCGGCGTTCTGAACGTGGCTCCTTCGGGCGTGGATGGACAATTAATGGATGTGATTTCTCCCCGATTTGTCCGGGCAGGGGTTTTGAATGAATGGGTGATTAACGTACGCAATGGGGGCGGAACCGCCGGCAGCGGAACCGTGCGCTTTGAATTGGATGGCGTGGAGGCGGCCGCGGAGAACATTTCCCTGAACGCGGGGGAAACGAAGGACGTGAATGTCTCTTGGAGTGCTTCCGCCGGAATGCATTCATGGCGGGCCGGAATGATTCTGGCTTCGGATGTGAATGCATTCAATGATGCGCTGGACGGAAACCTCTTCGGGTGCACGCGGGAATCCGTGCTGGTGGTGGCGGACGATGAAGACGGTTCCGGCAGCATGAATGCCTTTGTGTCCGCGCTTGAATCCAATGAGTACTGTGCCGCCACCCGGCAGATTTCAATGGAAGGACTTCCTTCGCTTTCACAGATGAATGATTTTAATGCGGTTATATGGAGTGCGGGCACGCAGTGGACTTCTCCTCTTACCTCCAAGGCTTTCTCGCTGTTGTCCCATTATTCCGGAAACCTGCTCCTGGAGGGCGCGGATGTCGGGTTTGCGCATGCGCAGGACCCGGTTCTCTCCCGGCTGGTTTCCGCAGAGTTTGACTCGGACCTCTTCATGGAATCGGATGAGAATTCCGTGATATTCCTGGATTCCAATTCCTTTCTTTCCCCGGTGGTTTCCCTGGATTTGAATGCAGTGGCATCCCCTTACCCGGACGCGGTTTCTCCGCTTGAGGGGTTCACGGCCGGCCGCTGGAATGACGGAAGACCCGCGATTGTGGCCTATGATGACTGGGCCAAAAAAACGATTTATTATTCATTCTCTTTTAATGCCATCAGGGATTCCGCGAAGGCCGCTCTCCTGCTGGAGGAATCGCTTTCCTGGATGCTTTCAAGACCCCCGCGCCCGTTCGGAGTGAAACTCAACGCCCCCCAAAATGAGCTTCTCCGCGGAACGGTTTCCATTGACTTTAATGCCGTGAACGGCTCAACTGAAAATGCACGCAGTGACGTGTATTATTCCTCTCAAAAAGGCGCTTTTGAGCACCGGATTGGTTCCGTTCCGTTATCCGAATGCGTTTCCGGAAGCCTTCAGCCGGTTTCTTCCATTCAGCCCCTTCTGCTGGGTTCCGTGAACGATTCCCGTTACGCTTCCTTTTCAGACCTGATGGTCACGCTCTGGCAGGGAAACGGCCCGGGCCTTGGACGCATCCGGAATATGGAAGTCAAACACAACGCTTCAACTGTCTTTTCCGAATCCGCCGCCCCCGGCACGCTGGTGAATTGGTCCGGAGACACCTGGGCATGGGGAAATGACCAGAATTATTTCATTAAAACCCAGGGTGCGTACGCGGAAGAACTATTCAAACCCGTTTCCTGGGATACTGGTGGGGAATGGTCCCTGAAGTTTGATTTCTATCTTCCGGACGGTCCCGACAACAGCCTGCGCGTGGGATGGGGTGCCACGCACGTCAACCAGGAACCCCAAAACGGGTACGCGGTGGTCGTGACCCTGCCCCCGCACCCTTACATTGTTTTTGAACGATGGGAATCCGACAACACGGTCATTATCCGTTCCTCTCCTGTCCTGGAACCCGGCAACTGGTATGGAATTGAAGCCAAACGAAGTGCTTCCGGAAACTGGGACTTATTCCTGCTTGATTACTCTGCTCCTGCCCTGCAGGGAAACTACTCCTGCTCGCTGGACTGGAATACCGCTGAAGTTCCGGATGGGGCATACTTCCTTGACGTGAATTTCTCGGACGGATTCCAGAATGCCGTGGATTCCGGAAACCAGTCCGTTGAAGTCCGGAATTATGCATCTGCTTCAATTCCCGTTCAGTGCACGGACGTATGGGGAATGGATTCCACTGAACCCAATCCGGCCAGCCGTTATAGCATCTGGGCCAATTATGGCACCACCCCCGAATTCGTTCCCGAAGAAGGAAAGTACGGGGGCGGACGCAATTACGGGTACTTGGATGAAAACGGATGGTTTGAGCATTACCCGTTCCGGGAATGGGATGACTTCCGGCAACCGGATACTCCAGCTGACAGCAACGTGGTCTCCATCGGCATTCAGTCAAACTGGCAGGGCGGAAGCCTGGACAACCCCGCAGACTGGGACCCGCCCGCTCCCCGGAGCATTCCCGCCCAAAAGCTGACCTTTCAATGCTGTTTGAGTGCATTCAATGTGGACGATTTCGGAACGGAGTGCCTGGACAACAAAGCCTACTCCGCGTTCCTTCCCTCTGTCACCAACAACAACTTCAAGGGAGTCGTCGACTTCTTTGTCACCCAGGACGGCTCCACCTACTACGCGGACGCCAGCCACGACGGAGTCAACGGGTACTGGATGGACGGAGACCCTCTCGACTGGCAGACGGCCATTTCCCAGGACAACTTCACCAATGATTCCACCCTGCCTGTTTCCGAATGGATTCCGGTTCCCGACGGCATTCCCGACCATTTGGCGCGAAAGGCAACCGGAGGCTAAAACATGACGGGTAATGAAAACGCACTGAAATTCCTTTTCTCGGCCGGAATGCTGTTATTGCTGTTCCCCTTGGTTGGTGCAGTTTCCTCCGGATTGTCCCTGTTTTCGGATGCCGGTTCTGTTTCGGATTTGAATGCATGGGTGCCGGACGTTAATTCCGTTCCGGATCTGAATGGGGCGGTTGATTTGAATTCCGTTGCTTCTGCGGGAACGGATTTGAATGGTTTTGTTTTGTTTTATTCTTCTGTTTTGGATCGGAATGTCTATGTGAATTTGGTTCGTCCGTCGGATTCGGATATTCTGAGCATGATTGGGGATGTGAATTATTCGGTGAGGTGGCTGGATTCGGGTGAGTATGTGGTTTTGTGGGATGTGAATGGGGTGGTGAATGGGTTTGCTTCTCCGAATGCGATTGTGCGTCCGGGGGATGCGGTGGAGTTGAATGGGTCAACTCCGGGTTGTGAGGCGTGGTATTCGAAGATGGAATCGTATAATTTGGCGAATAACGATTCTTCGCTTTTGAATTATCAGAAGGCCCTGGTATGGCGGGATGCTTCGGGGGCCTGGATGATGGCATTCAACCGCGTGAATTATTCGGACGTGTGTTATTATGAGAATTCGGATTATGCGTTGGGTTATTCGATGAATGCTTCGTGTCCGTTGCGCCAGCAATGGCATTCTTTTCCGGCTTCGTGTGGGGGCAAGCAGGCGTGGGAGTGTGATGGGCGTGACGGGTGGGCTCCTCAGGAAAGAATGTGCCGGAATATTGCGGATAAACTGCTGGAGAACTGGCGTTGTCAGTATAATTATGACGTGGATCCTTCCCGTAATAACAGCTGTAAGCTGGCTGGCAGGACCTGTGAGGGGGATACGGTTCAGGTTTGTGCCTTTAAGTGCCAGAATGCTTCCTGTATTGATGCGTGTGCGGGTGTTTTTTGCGGGAATTATTGTTCGGGGGATACGCGTTATTATAACAGTTCCTGTCAGGCTTCTTCCGGTCAGTGCCTGCCGTATAATTCAGAGAATTGCAGTGCGCGGGACGGGTATGCGTGCAATGGGAACGTGAAGGAGTACCGGGATTATTTTTGCGGGATTGGTTCGTGTCAGTATCAGACGGTTTCTGCCACTAACTGTGATTCGCTGGATACGGAGGGAGGCTGGGAGTATTATTGTTCGGGGAATGAGCGCCGCCGGCATCAGGTTTTTTTTGATTATGCGTGCGGTTTGAATGACTGCCAGCAGGTTTCCGCCCAGTACACGAATGATGAATCCGTGGAAACGTGTTCGGTGGCCTGCGTGGGGGCAACCCCTAATGCCCAGTGCTCGGATGGATGCAGTGGAATAGTGAATGTGGTGGTGGAGAATGTGCAGGGAACCCGTTTAGCGAATGCTTTGGTGTCTGTGAACGGGGAAAATGCGGGTGCTACGGGTTCGGATGGTTCTTTGAGCATTCCGACCACTTCCTTAAGTTGCGGGCAGGCTTTTTCGGTTCACGTGGTTTCCGGGAAGGGAACGGATTGTGGAACGAAGTCCACGGTCATTAACCAGAATTCTGACCGGGATTTCGTGTACTTTGTTTGCCGTGACCCGTTGTCTTCCATGGTGTTGGGGGCTGTTCCGGGGTCTTTTTCGTATGTGTTGGGTGAATCCATTGAGTTTGCGGTTACCTTGTTTGATGAATTCTCCTCCATGCTTTCAGGTGCCCGCGTGGGTGTTTCCGATCCTCAACGGAATGTTTCCCTTGAATCGGACGTGAATGGTTTTCCCTGGAATTATTCGTCCCTGGCTTCCATTCCGGTTCCCAGTGAATTCCGTTTTAATGCATTCAAAGAAGGCTTTTCTCCCGCCTGGAAGACGGTTCCACTCAACGTGGAAGAAAAGCCTTCCATTAAGGTGCGCGCGGAGAATTATTCGGGTTCCCCGCTGGCTCGTGTGAGTGTTTTATTGGATGGGAAT
>JACRDJ010000082.1 GCA_016218635.1 Candidatus Iainarchaeum sp. | reverse complement strand
TTTTGTGGCCAACGGGCTCGTTGTCAGCAACACCACTACCACCGATAACCTCATTGCGGCTTCCGGAATGATGAGTCAGGAACTTGCCGGCAAGCAGCTCATGATGGACTTTGAGGATCAGGAACAGGAACGCGGAATCACCATCAATGCGGCCAACATATCCGTTACCCACCAATACAAGGACCAGGAATATCTCATCAACATCATTGACACGCCGGGCCACGTGGACTTCGGCGGAGACGTCATCCGCGCCATGCGGGCTGTGGACGGAGTCATTCTGGTCGTGGATGCGGTGGAAGGCGTCATGCCCCAGACTGAAACCGTGGTACGCGAAGCACTCCGCGAATACGTAAAGCCCACCCTTTTCATTAACAAAGTCGACCGCATGATCAACGAACTGCAGGTCACCAAGGAAGAAATGCAGCAACGGTTCGTGAAAACCATTGCATCCGTGAACGAACTCATCAGAAAAAACGTGCCCGAAGCATTTACGGACACCTGGAAGGTTTCCGTGGAAAACGGCTCCGTCGTATTCGGTTCCGCCTACAACAACTGGGCCATTTCCGTTCCCCAATCCATTCGCACCGGAGTCAAGGTCTCGGATTTATACGATTACTGCAAAGAAGGCCGCCAGAAGGAACTGGCCCAGAAAACGCCGCTGTATACGGCGCTCCTCGAAATGGTCATCAATCACCTGCCCAGCCCCGTAAAATCCCAGCCATACCGCATTCCTGTCATCTGGGGCCAGAAAACGGATGAAACCGCCGTCCTCTATGATTCCCTGGTGGGCTGCAAAAAAGACGGCAAATTCGCCATGATGATTACGGATGTTTCCGTGGACAAGCACGCCGGAGACATCGCCACCGGGCGCGTTTATTCCGGAACCATTAAGCATGGAATGAACGTCAAACTCATTGAAGCCAAAAAAGAGGTGTTCATCCAGAAAGTGGGACTCTTCATGGGACCCGAATTCGTGGAAGTGGACAACGTGCCCGCCGGAAACATTGCGGCACTCGTGGGCCTGCGGGAAGTGTACGCCGGAGAAACCGTGGCCGAGGAAAAAACCAAGGCATTCGAGTCATTCATGACCGAAGTTGAACCCGTCATCACGATTTCCATTGAACCCAAGAACACCAAGGACCTTCCCAAACTCATTGAAGTCATCAAAAAAATCACCAAAGAAGACCCCAACGTGCACGCTTCCCTGAATCAGGAAACGGGCGAACACCTGCTGGCCGGAATGGGAGAACTTCACCTGGAAGTCACCCAGTACCGCATTGAAAAACACAACGGGGTCGCCATCAACGTATCCCCCCCCATTGTAGTCTACCACGAGGCCATCACCAAAGAAAGCCCCGTCATTGAAGCCAAGTCCCCCAACAAACACAACAAATTCAAAATGAAAGTGGAACCCCTTTCCCCCGAAATCCAGCAGGCACTTAAAGACATGCACATTGACGGAAAAATGAAACCCAAGGACAAAGAATCCGTGGAAAGACTCAAAAAAGCCGGATTCGACACCGAGGACGCCAAACGCATCTGGGCCGTACACAACCAGTGCGTCATCATGGACTGGACCCGCGGAATCGAAGCCCTGCACGAAATCCGCGAACTCGTCATCCAGGGATTCAACGACGCCATGGACGGCGGACCCCTCGCCAAAGAAAAATGCTTCGGAGTGGCACTCATCATCGACGACGCCAACCTCCACGAGGACGCCATCCACCGCGGACCCGCCCAGGTACTGCCCGCCATCACCCGCGGAGTATACGCCTGCATGCTTTCCGCTAACCCCGTACTATTAGAACCCAAGCAACGCCTCACCATCACCGTGGCCGAAAGCTTCATGGGAGCCGTCTCCAAAGAACTCAGCTCGCGCCGAACCCAGATTCAGGAAATGCGCACCGAAGGAGACAGCGCCATTATTATCGGAAAAGCCCCCGTCAAGGAACTCATCGGATTCTCCCAGGCCATCCGCTCCGCCACCCAGGGAAGAGCGCTCTGGACCGCGGAATACTACGGGTACGAAGTGCTTCCCCGCGAACTTCAAATGGAAGTCGTCAAATCCGTCCGCACCCGCAAAGGCATGGACCCCGAACCCAAACCGGCTTCGTTCTTCATGGATTAACCGGAGCGCCGGTTGAACGCGGGCCATTTTCAATGGCCCTTGCTCCGCGTGCTGTTTTCTCCCGATTGTACCGAGAACCCCTGCTTCGCAGGAGTTTTGCTCCACCTGCCGCTTCCGATCGGCAGTACCGGTGGACCACCTTCGGTGGGCCTTACTCAAACATGCCTGTTTCGCCAGGTTGAAACGAGAACCCGCTCCGCGGACTGTACTTGACAAAAACTATTTCGTTGGTTTCAGCTCTTTCCGATAAGCCTTCACGATGACCCGCGCGGCCTTGTTGACCATCAGGCGGTCGAATGCATCACTCATAGAATAGGCTCTTGCCACATGGTCGTAGGACTGGAGGTTTCTTCCCAGTTTCTTCTCCAAGTTCTTTACGACCGACTGTTCCAGTTCCGCCATTTCCTTCTTGGTCGGACGGACGGTGGCCAGCACCTGGCTGCCGGGAACAGAGCAGTCATTGTCTTTCGGGAATGCCTTCAGTTCAACATGCCAGCATTCCCTATCCCGGAAAGAATAATCATGCACGGTTTCCGGTTCCATCCACCCCCGGTAATTGGGGGCTTTTCCGATTATTACAATTGCGGGAAAATCTTTCGGTGCTTTCCAGTTTCTCCACTCAAAAAGTCTTTTACCATTCATGGAAAACCTGGATGCGTATAGTAGTGCGGCCCTTAACTGCCGGACTGTTTCCCGGTTTGTCCCAACATGCGCCGGAGCCACCTGCATATAAATGGTTCTCCCTTCCGGGTGAAAAATTTCATCCGTTTTTTTCACGTTTTTGGTTTCAGCCCACGAGGTTCCCCGAATCGCCAGACCCAGCTTCGGGTTTTTCCTAAGCGCATTGCCCAGCCGGCGCAGGCTGAATACATTAACGGACTTGGACCGACGAACGGAAGAAGGCATGAACTAACAAAGGATTTGAACCTATAAATGGTTTCTGTTTTCATGGGGTCCGGCCGCAAACCATTAAATAAAAGTTAGACATAGTTATACATATGCTTGAAACCATTGTTCGTGTGAAGAGGTGGGGAAACAGCACCGGCATCCTGGTGTCCAAAAAACTATTGGAGCAGGAAGGTATTCAGGAGAATGAAGAGGTTGCAGTGAATATCCGGAAACTGGCCAGATTACCTGATTCGCGCGGGTTTGGTTCGCTCAAACACCTCAAAATTGATGCCCAGAAGGAAAAGGACCGTTCACGGGAAGAAAGTGACTGGTGAATGTATTTTTTTGATACCTATGCGTTATTGGAGTGGGTTGCCGGAAATCCAGCCTATGAAGAATACGGAAAAACACCCATATATACCGGCGTTTTTCAGCTCCTTGAATTTGCCTATATTACTATCCGAAACAGTGATCTTAAAACAGCCGAAAAAGAAATGAATTACATTAAGGCCAACATTGTTCAGGTGGATCAGGCTGCACTCTTGACAGCAGCAGTCTTTCGCTACGAATACCGCGCCCAAAAACTGTCCTACGCGGACGCCATTGGCTACACACTGTCCCGCCGGAATAAGCTGTTGTTCCTGACCGGCGATTCCCAATTTAAAGGCCTCGAAAACGTGGAATTTATCAAATGAAACTACGCCCATGCGACCGTTTTTCTTTTCCTCGGGCACCATTTTGGCCAAAAGCCATGCATCCTTAAAAGAAGTACCTGCGCCTATATTTTTCATGGACACTCCCCGGGCCTCACTGGATCAGCTTTCGGAAAACTTTTCAAGGGCTGTGGAAATCTACGTGGCGCTTCCGGAATTCATTAAAAAACACGCCGGCAAAAGCGGGGCCTGGTTCTCAGCATACCGTCATCAGCTCTCGGACGCCATCAGCGAGGCCGTACATACAAGAAAAACGGACCGCATACCCGGTTTTGAAAACGATTTCACGGGAGCCCAGCGCGAAAAAGACCTTTCCACCAGTGCCTGCGCGCTTCACCTCCTCAAAAAACCATCCGAAGTCTCCATTCTCCCGGAATCGGAATTAATGAAAACATTAAGCGTCATACAGTTGGGCACCGTCATCGGAACCAGAGAAACCCGGGAAAAATACGAAGATCTGCTGGTGAGCCTCTTAAAGGGAATGACCGGGCACCTGGGCTCCGAACACGTTAAAGCCCTCGCCGAAAGAAGCCCGATTAACGTTTACATCCGATCAACCCACGGGATTGAACAAAAAAAAAGGGCCGTCACCCTGCTGGCCATGGAAGCCCCAAAACAGCTGGAAAAAGGGAACATAGCCGCGGCGCATGTCCTGGACCACCTGCTGCTTACCACCATTGCCGACCGCAACGTCAGAGCATTCATTACGCATGCCCGGGAAGGAAAATCACTCACGGAAGGAATAGACAATGAATTCCTGCCGGTGCTGGTGGGACGGCTAAAAGATTATGCAGAGAAAGGACTGCCGCTTCCAAGAATATTCGGAATGGTCATTGACCGGAAAGTCCAAAAAATGTCATCGGGAGAACTGCCCATTCCGCCAAGAGAACCCCGAAAAACCAATTTAAAGCCACACACGACCCCTAAGAGAGGCTAAGCAGCAAGAAAACACCATTCCTGTACTGCTTCAAATCCCCCAAAACAGGAAATTCATCAAATAAAGACCGTTTATGTAAACCCGGCCGGTTTAGGCCTCTTTCCACCACTTGGTTTTTAAACCTTTTAGCGGAAGAGTAAGTAGTTGCTGTTTTAAGGTAGAATGGCTTAAAATCGCCTTTTAGAGCAAAAAAAATTAAACTTACATTTCGGAGGAATCAAATATGGCAAACGAGAAGCCGCACATTAACCTGATCTTCATTGGACACGTAGACCACGGCAAGTCCACCCTGGTGGGCCGCGTGCTCTATGACACCGGTTCGCTGAGCGAAAACGATTACCGCAAACTCAAGGCAGAAGCAGATGCCCAGGGAAAGGGAACCTTTGCATTCGCGTACGCCATGGACACCCTCAAGGAAGAACGGGAACGCGGAGTAACCATTGATGTTTCCTACCGTAAATTTGAAGCCAAGAACAACCGCTTCACCATCATTGACGCCCCCGGACACCGGGACTTCGTCAAGAACATGATTACCGGAACCAGTCAGGCAGACGCCGCCGTGCTGGTGTGCTCCGCCAAGGAAGGAATCCAGCCCCAAACCAAGGAACACGCATTCCTCGCCCAGGTCATGGGAATCAAGCAGATTGTGGTGGCCATCAACAAGATGGACGAAATGGGTTATCAGGAAGCCGCGTACAAGAAGGTGTACGATGAACTCAAAAAACTCCTTAACGGAGTCGGATTCAAGGACGAACAATTAACCTTCGTGGCTATCAGTGCCTGGGACGGGGAAAACATCACCAAGGCCACCACAAAAATGACGTGGTTTAAGGGACCCTGCCTCCTGGAAGCACTTGACAAGCTTAAAGCCCCCGAACCCGCCGTTGACAAGCCCCTGCGCATTCCCGTACAGGACGTCTACACCATTAAGGGAGTCGGAACCGTGCCCGTTGGCCGGGTAGAATGCGGAATCCTGCGCCCCAACGACGAAATCATCGTCATGCCCTCCGGCAAAAAGGGACAGGTTAAAACCGTTGAAGCCCACCACGAACAACTGACGGAAGGACGCCCGGGAGACAACATCGGATTCAACGTACGCGGACTCAACAAAGAAGACATTGCCCGCGGAGACGTAATCGGAAAACCCTCCGATCCGCCCACCGTAGCCAAGGAATTCATTGCCCGCATTGTGGTACTCTCCCACCCGACCGCAATCCCCATCAACTACACCCCCGTTTTCCACATGCACACCGCACAGCTTTCCTGCCGTCTGGCGGAAATCCAGAAAACCCTGGATCCCCGCACCGGACAGGTTAAGGAAGAAAACCCCAAGTTCCTCAAGACCGGGGATGCGGCCATCGTGAAAATCATTCCCACCCGCCCCGTGTGCGTGGAAGAATACGCCAAGTTCCCCCAGCTGGGACGCTTTGCCATCCGCGACATGGGACAGACTGTGGCAGCCGGAATCATTCAAACCGTGATTCCGGTTACCAAGTAACCACTCAACAGGCAGTATGTGCATATGGCCGGACAAAAAGCCCGAATCAAGCTCGCGAGCCCCGATTATAAGGTGCTTGATGACGTGACCGCCAAAATGCTGGAAATTGCGGACCGAACGGGCGTGAAGCACTCCGGCCGCATTGCTTTACCCACCAAGAAACTGCTGATTCCCACCCGCAAGAGCCCCGCGGGCGGCGGAACCGAAACCTACGAAAAATGGCAGATGCGCATCCACAAACGCATCATTGACGTGGAAGCCGACGAACGCACGCTCCGCATGATCATGCGCGTTGAAATCCCCGAAAACGTGAAAATTGAAATTGAGTTCAAGGAAAAGTAAGTCTGTTGGCTCTGTTTTCTGTCAATCTCCGTTCGGAAAAGCAAACGTTTAATACTCTCCCAAACACAGTATTTTCATTCCAATGAAGGGGAACTGAAAAATGAAATGGGCCGGAATCGGATTAATCGGAATTTTACTGATACTAAGCGGGTGCACGCAACCGGAGGGCGAAAGCACGGGACAGGCAGTCAGCATGCCCAAACTGGATCTTTCTTCCAATCCGTTTCTAACCCGATTTATTAGTGAGCCAAACCGGGCAGAAATGGTTATCCAAAGTATTACCGTTCCAATCAATTCCCTGCCAAAAGGGAGGTATTCATTTCCAATGGCCCGTTTCAACAAGGGGCCGAAGAAATGCTGCGAAACAAAAACAGAAACAGTAATTTATAAGGATTACCGGAATTTAGGGGGATCGGGCCTCATAGAAACGGAAGCTTGTACGTTCGTCTCCACCGCAGACGGATGGATACCCGGAGAAACCCGAACCAATCTGGGAACTACGTTCTATGACTACAATGAGGCAGGCACATACCAAATTAAAGCAAAAATAAAATGCGATGTCCCGGACACAAGAACCCGGATATACTCCGAATATGCCGTTGAAGTCCACATTCAATAAACCGGCAGTCCGCAATTGCAGAAAAAACAGGGTTAAGCGGGTGCAGGCGTTTGTCAATTGCTTTTGGTTAATGGGTAGCACCCGGTAATTTTTTCAACCCAACCCCCCTAGGTTGAGTATGCCCTTCTCCCTCTTCGAGCACAAGGCCGACGTCGGCATCCGGGGAAGCGGCAAAAACCTGAACGAGGCCTTCGCACAGGCGGGCACCGCACTCTTTGAAGTGATGGCGGATACCCGCTCCATTAAGCCCGCCAAAAAGGTGCGCGTGCGGGTGAACGGAGCGGATGAAGCGGAACTGCTCGTGAATTTTTTAAACGAACTCGTTTTTCTGCGGGACAAACACCAAATGCTGTTTGGAAAATTCAAAATCAGAATCCAAAAAAAACGGGGACTGCAGTTAACCGGCGAAGCGGCCGGCGAAAAGATTAATTTCAAACGCCACCTCATTAAAACGGAAGTGAAGGCCGCCACATACTCGCAACTCAAAGTAGAACAGAAAAAAAAGGAATGGCTGGCCCAATGCATTGTGGACGTATAAGGAGAAATGAATATGAAAAAAGAGGAATTTGCGTACGGGGCAGAAACCCGGAAAGAGTTCAGTGAAGCGGTTGTTTCTGTTTTAAGGGAAGTGGAGCGAAAAGGATGGACGGTGTTCGGAGTCTACGACATCCGGGAACGCCTGGCTGCCAGGGGATTCTCCCACCCTCCGCTGAAAATAATTGAAATATGTTCCGGAAAATATGCCGACCGGTTCCTAAACCAGGACAAAATGGTTTCATTATGCATGCCCTGCAAAATCAATGTGATGGAAGAAAACGGCCGGGTCAAACTCATCACCATGCGGCCCGGTCTCATGCGGCAGTTTTTTCCGGAAATGGATGAAAAGGATGCACAGGAAGCTGAAAAAGAACTGAAAGAAATCGTGGACAGGGCTGCAGGCACTCCGAGCGGGGAAACGAAATGACCGAACTCACGGAAAAACAGCCCAACGTATGGGAAGTTTCCCCCCAGGAAGGCATGCGGGTGCCCGCGCGCGTTTATGGGAATCAGACCATTGTGAACGTGCTCCGCGAGGAGGAATCCGGAAACTGGAGTTCGCTGCGTCAGCTAAAAAACGTGGCCAAACTGCCCGGCATTCAGGGATATGCGCTGGCCCTGGCGGACGTTCACCCCGGGTATGGGGCGCCCATCGGGTGCGTGGGTGCGTTTGATTTAAAGGAAGGCGTCATCAGTTTTGCCATCAACGGGTTTGACCTCAATTGCGGAG
>JACRDJ010000078.1 GCA_016218635.1 Candidatus Iainarchaeum sp. | reverse complement strand
GATGGAACGGACGGCTTCGAATGCCCGTTATTCGCTGGACCGGTTGGGCATTCCGTTGATTGAATTGTCCACGGATCCCGACATCCGTTCTCCGGCTCAGGCCAAGGAAGTGGCGCGGTTTCTGGGCTCGTTGTTACGTCGGACCGGTCGCCTGCGCCGCGGTCTGGGTTCGATTCGCCAGGATTTGAATGTTTCCATTGCGGGCGGGGAGCGGGTGGAATTGAAGGGCATGCAGGATCTGGAGCTTATGGATGTGTTTGTGGAGCGTGAAATCCAGCGTCAGCGGGCCCTGCTGGAATTGCGGGATGAAATGCGTTTGCGCGGAATTTCGGCGGATGATTTTTCGGGAAAAATGACGGATGTGAGTTTGGTGTTTTCGGATTCAGAGTGCCGTTTCCTTAAAGGCGGGAACGTGTTCGGGGTGGGGTTGGGTAAAATGAAGGGGCTGCTGGGAAAAGAGGTTCAGCCGGACCGGCGGTTCGGGACGGAATTATCCGGTTACGTGAAAGTATTGTGCGGGCTTGGAATCATGCATTCCGACGAGCTGCCCAAGTTCGGGGTAACGCAGGCGGAAGTGGACCGCGTGCGTGGACTGCTTAAATGCGGGGAAAATGATGCGTTTATTCTGTTGGGTGTGAAGCGGGCGGATGCCGGGAATGCTTCTCTGCTTTTGCCGGGGAAAGGAAAAGTCGCTTATGCGGAGTCGGTCATCCGCGAGCGGTGTATGGCGGCCTTGGAGGGCGTTCCGCGGGAAACCCGTAATGCGTTGGCGGACGGAAACAGTGAGTTCCTGCGCCCGGTGGCCACTTCGGCCCGTATGTACCCGGAAACGGATTCGCTTTCCATTCCCATTCCGGCCGGGCGATTAAAGCGCATCCGTTCTTCGCTTCCTTTGGACGAAGTGCAGCGGAAGAAACTTTATGTGGAGAAGTTCCGCTTGAGTGAGAAGCTGGCGGATGAAATGAAGCTCTCCAATTGGGCGCGTTTTTTCGAGTCCCTGGTGGCCAAAGGCCCAAATCCCACGCTGGTGGCCGCGTTTTTGCTGGAGGGGCTCACGCAGCTGCGGCGTTCGGGAATCAATGTGGATTCTTTGTCCAATGAGCAGATTGAGGAACTGCTGGACGCGCAGTCAAAGGGACGAATGCCTGCGGAGTCCCTGCTTCCGCTGACCGCCCGCTGGAGTGAATCTCCGCGGCTTTCCTTGGATGAATTGCTTTCCATGCAGGGCGTTGTGATGGTGGATGAGCCCTTATTGCGCAGGCGCGTGCAGGAACTGCTGGCTGAAAAAAAGGACCTGGTTAAAGAAAAGGGCCTGCAGTCTTTTGCGGGCCTGATGGGTTTGGTGATGGCGGAATTCAAGGGAAAAGCAGACGGAAAACTGATTTCAAAAGTGCTTTCCGAGGAATTGTCCAAGGCGGTTAAATGAAAACCGTGCGTGCAGCTGACGTTTCGCTTCGTTTGCCGGTTCGCCGGCCTGATTCTTTTAAGGGCCAAAATGGCCGCGTGCTGATTGGGGGGGGCTCTTCGGAGTATGTGGGCGCCCCCGTGCTGGCCGCTTTGGCGGCCCAGCGCTGCGGGGTTGACCTGGTTCGGATTATGGCGCCTGAACAGGCCGGGTTTGTGATGAATTCGTTTTCCCCGGACCTGATTGTGCAGAAACTAAAAGGCAATTTTTTGAGTTCTGGACATCTGAAGGCGATTCGCGAGCAGGCTGCTCGTGCGGATGTTGTTTTAATCGGTCCGGGATTGGGTCTTGAAAAGTCCACGCAGTCGCTGGTGCGAAAACTGGTGGCTGAATGGGTTGAATCCGGTTCTCGCCTGGTTTTGGATGCGGATGCGTTGAAGGCCTGTGCGGGAATGTCTCTTTCTCCGAATGTGCTGATTACCCCGCATGCGGGGGAATTTTTGGCGTTCAGCGGAAAAAAGGTTCCGCTGAATGTATCGCTTCTGGAAAAAGCAGCGTTGGTGAAGCAGGTGGCGCATGATTTTGGCTGCACGGTTTTATTGAAGGGGCCATTGGATGTGGTGAGTGACGGAAAAACGGTGTTGCTGAATAAGACGGGCAATCCGGCGATGACCGCAGGAGGAACCGGGGACGTGCTGGCGGGTTTGAGTGCGGGGCTTTTTGTGCAGATGAAGGACCCCCTATGGGCCGCCGCGGGTGCTGCGTACGTGAACGGTCTGGCGGGGGATTTGTGCTTTAAGGAAAAAGGGTTTTCGCTGACTGCCTCGGACCTGATTGGTTTTTTGCCGGGAATCTTT
>JACRDJ010000083.1 GCA_016218635.1 Candidatus Iainarchaeum sp. | reverse complement strand
TACACAAATTCCCATAACAGCATAAAAAATCACGTTTCCAGCAGTAGAACCTCCGCAAAAATGAAGAGGAACCAGAAAATAGTGGAAGTCAGCATCTGCAGGGGCGGTTTCATTCTAAATCCACCCCAGGTTATACATGACCAGAACCAACCAACCCGAAACTTCGTTGATGGCCACCAGGTTATGGCGCAGGGACGGACTGTCCTCCGCAAATTTCAGGATGGTGAACTTCACAATGTAAAAAATGCCCAGCATGCCGCCTACCAGGAACACAAAGTGCCCGGCATTCAGGAAATCAAGGAAAACAAACAGGTTGAATACAATGGCCAGAAATCCCTTGAACGGTTTTTCCTTAAAGAAAAAAGACCCGGCCACATAGAGCCCGAACACCCACAGCAGGTTGTTAAGCACCAGCTCCACCCACCAGGTGAGGTCCAGGTTAAGCAGGTGCAGCAGGGCTTCAGAAAACACGCAAGATCCCGTATATATTGCCTAGTCCAAGCAATATAAATGTAACTTATTCACAAAAAATAGTTAATTTGCTATAAATTTATAGTTAAAATCAAATAATTAACATAATTCTAATAGTTTATTAGTTTTTTATTGTTATTATTTCTTTAACATATAAACTGCTTGAACCCCTCTTTTGGCGTACTCGTTCATGCGCGCCTTGGCTTGCGCATACGTGCAGTTTGGCCCGCAGACGGCAAATCCGACCGGTTTATTGAATTTGAGGGAGAGATCCTGGAGGGCCCGGGCGGTCGCATGCACAATCACTTCATCGTGGGTTGTTTTTCCTTTCACCACGGCGGCGATGACCACCACGCCTTCCACCAAACGACTGGAAAGCAGGCGCTGCACGGCCAGGGGGGAATCAAACACCCCAGGAACATACATAACTGATTGGGGGGATAGACCGATTTTTCGGCATTCTTTTTGGGCGGCTTTGAGTGCCGGAAGCGTGAGTTCTTCGTTGAATCGGGAAACCACAAAGGCCATGCGCATTTCATTCACTCCGGTTTAATGGGCCGGGCGTTCTCTTTTCCCTGGCGTTCTCCGCTGCCCGCGCGTTTTTTGAGTTCTTCGGGAGCAGTGAGCATCCACACGGCATTGATGGCGTGTTTGATGACCCGGTTTTGAATAATGGACCGTAATTCCGCATCCGTGGAAGCCTCATTCTCGTGAACGAATACTTCCAGGGCCGGCTTTTCCGCCATCAGCTGCGCCCACTGAATGCCCAGCGAGGCCTCGTGCGCACACTGTTGGTCAATGGGCATGGGGCCGGGCATTCCGAGTGCCAGCACCAAATCACAGTTTTTTTGGGTGAGAAAGATCTTCACCTGCACGGGCAGGTCCTTGATTCCGGGAACCGTGAAGCGGATCAGTTCGATTTCAGGCGCGTGCGCGCGGATGGTTTTTTCGGCCAGTGCCCCCATGTCCGCGCGGGCAAACATGGTGTCGAGGATTCCGATCTTCATATGTTAAAAGAAACCACGGAACCGTTTTTTAATCCCAGCATTTTCCGCAGATTCTGTCCGGATGCCACTTCCACAATGGAGGGTGCGTGCGTTGATTTTTCGGGAAAAACCAATACGACGGGAACGGAATCATTCAAAAGCGCCGGAATCAGTTCAACCGCGCCCCGGTTGTGACGGGCCGAAATCAGGGACTTTTTCGCCGTTTTTTTGCGCGCGAAGAGTTCGGACAGATTCCTTTCAGTAAGTTCGAGGTTGAGGGTTCCGGGAAAGGGAATGGATCCTAAAAGAACTGCAATCGGTTCAGAGTAATAGGGGTCGGAAAGAAATTTCCGGGCCCGCTGAAGTCCTTCCACCACGGTTCCCTGCATAAGTTCACTTGTTCAGGTAGAGCGTGCGCGTGGGGTACGCAAACTCAAGGCCTTCTTTTTCAAAGAGTTCCTTGATTTTGAAGTTCACTTCGCTGCGCACTTCAAAAAAGGTTTCGGGGTCCGAGAGGAAATAGCGGAGATGAAGGTCCAGCGAGGAGTCCGCAAACGAATAAAATCCGACCGCGGTTTGCGGAGGAACCGTTCCCGGGACCGAGGCCACCGCCATGCGGGCCAGCTCGGCGGCCCGGCGGAGTTTTTCCACGGGGGTTCCATACACCAGGGAAAGCACCACTTCCACGCGCCGGTTCTGGGAGCCGGTGATGTTGGTAATCACGCTGTCCGCCAGGTTGGAATTCGGAAAGGTGATTTTGTGGTTGTCCAGGCTGCGGATGCGGGTGGTTCGCAGACCGATTTTTTCCACTCTTCCTTCCACGTCTCCAACCTTAATGTGGTCTTCCACCACGAACGGGTGGTCCACCAGAATCGTGGCACCACCGAATACGTTTGCCATCGTTTTCTGGGCCGCGAACGCGATGGCCAGCCCCCCGATTCCGAGGCCGGCAATCAGGGCCGTCACATTGTATCCGAACCCGTCAAGCACCACAACCAGGGTGATCAGCACCAGTGCAAGTTTGGAAACCTTCCGAAGAATGGGAATCAGCTGGTCATCGAGTTTGGAGTCTGTTTTTTCCGCGAACGGAATCAGGTAATGAATCATGAGCGAATCGATCAGGCGCCACACCAGCCAGGCCATCAGCAGAATGACCAGCACGCTCAGCAGGCGGTAATAGGCCTCGGAGAGTCCGGGCAGGTCCGGCGTCAGAAAAGAGAAACCGAAATAAAGTCCGCCCACCATGAGCAGGCCCACGAGCGGACCCTGCAGGACACTCAGAAAAACGTCATCGAGTTTGGTCTCGGACTTTGAAGCGAGGCGATGAAAAACGGTTTTGGAGAGATAATACAGCAGCTGGCCGGCCAGGACGAATGCCAGCACGATTCCCCCAAACCACGCATACTGGGAAAGCGAGGAACCCAGAAAGGAAAACAGCAACGGAAGCATGCAGGTATCCGGGAAAAAAAGATTTTAAAGTACTCGTTTGCGTTCGTTCCCGGATCAGGCGGTTTTCGTCAGCGGAACCAGGGTTGCGTTCAGCAGCCCGAGTACTTTGCGCAGTTCCCCGGAGGGAAGGCGGACGGAAACGGCCAGCTGTCCGATGTTGAATGAATTGAATTCGAATGCGAAT
>JACRDJ010000080.1 GCA_016218635.1 Candidatus Iainarchaeum sp. | reverse complement strand
GAAATCCTCTGCCGCCTGGATGTGAAGCAATGCGAGAAAACAAAGGTCACGGATGGCACGCAGAACATTCTGCTCTATGTGCAGGGAAACCCGAACACTTCGGAAGAACAGGTGAAGTCCGCACTCCAAGAAATCACGGAACTCGTTGAACGCTTTTGCGGGGGAAAAATAACGCGCTTAATTTAGCGGGGTCTTGATTTTCCCTTGGGTCGAAGCGGTTCTTTGGGTTTTGGAGGCAACCCCAGGCTTTCTCGGCGGAATTCGCCGGTGGTTCTTTCATGCCTTAATTTCATGGCGGCCAGAAGGCCGGCAGCGACTTTTTTTTCTTCTTCTTCAATGGGGTTAAGTGTATATTTCACTCTTTTGGCGTGATTGACCATTTCGGTGACTTCCCTTCCGGCGCGGGAAAGAAAGTATTCATTCACGTCTCCGCGCACGGTAATTTTGGTGTTGGGGGAGAATGACCGGTTCTTGAGTGGCCCCTTGGTGAACTGCCCGCTGAATGCCTGTTTGCGTTTGGTGATGACTGCTGCCATTTCAGGAGGTACCTCTTCGGGGTGGCTGAGCACGAGGGGATCAATGATCTGGAATCTTTCCCCGAAGTTGTCTTTTCCCAGTCTGATGAGGTATTTTTCCAGTTCCTCAAACTGCCGTTGCGCTTTCCCGGGAAGCTTGCTGTGGCGAAGCGCTTCCATGCCGGGCTTGCAGAATAAGATGACATGGTTTTTTTCGGTTCGCATCCGTTCTTCCTGGATGAATTCGAATATCTGGGCCTGCCAGCGGTCCTTGGCACGCTCGAAGTCATCGCCTCGGAGGATTTTATGGTGCACAAAGTCCTTGAGGTGCCCCAATGGGTTCACCATCAGAACTACGTGATTGATTTCCTCCGGGTTATACGGTCTTTTCATCAGCGTTTTCTCGTGATTTTGAGGAAGGGACCATACCGCGCGAATTCGATTTCGGTTCCGGAGGCAAGTCCGGGGACGTCTTCGGGTTTCTTGCAGTCAAAGGTGGTGAAAGTGGTGGTGTCCATGACCTGCACGGAGTCTCCCATGATGGCCACGACCTGGGCCACGCCTTTCTCGATGATGGGTACTTCGGCGTCTGCTTCGGTGGGTTTCATGAGGTTGCGTTTCTGGCCGTCAAAATAGCCAATGGCCGTAATGCGGGCCTTGGCGGAACCGTGTTTTCCGGGCTTGGATTTCTCGAATTCCTTAATCTGGCACGGGAATCCGTCGATGAGCACAAAGCTGTTTTCCTTTAATTGTCCGACTTTCGTGAACTTTTTTTCGCCTTCTTCAGCCATAATGAGTCTCCTGCTGGATGGATGTTTGTGGGTTTGGTTTAAATAACTTTTTCTCCTGCTCTTATGTAGTAGGTATGGCTTCTTTGGTATTGCATTCCCTTAAAGAGCGCTTGGGTTCGTGGACGGCGAAGCCGAAGTCAATCGCGGTTTTGGTGGACGGGCCCAATATTTTGCGCAAGGAGCTGAAAACGGATCTGGGGGAAATCAAGCAGAAGCTCAATAAGTTCGGTAAAATCAAGATTGCGCGAGATATTTTGAAACAGCAAGCTTCCAATAAACTCCTGGAAGCGGTGGTGAACCAGGGATTTGAGCCCCTGATTTGCGTGGGGGACATTGATGTGGCCATGGCCTGTGATGCAGTGGAGGCGGTTTACAATCCTTCCATTCAGGTGATTGCGTTGGTGACCCGGGACAGCGATTTTTTGCCGGCGATTACGAAGGCCAAGCGGGCGGGCAAGGAAACCGTGGTGATGATGGTGGATTCGGATGCGGCCGCTTCGCTTAAAAATCACGCGGATTATTTGGTGGTGCTGGGAAAATGAATTTTCCGTTGGGAAAACTCGTGGAGGAAGTCAAAGTCCGCGAATATGACTGGCGCAAGAACCTGGTGCGCATGGTCACGGAGTCGTTCACGGGGTACCTGGTGGCCACGGTTTCGGGCATGGATGGGTTGGAGGAAGGCGTGCTGTTATTCAATAAGGGCAAGGCCACGGGTGCCTATTATTCGTACCTGAAATTCGGGCTGGAAGTGGAAGGGGATAAGGCGGTCCGGCATTTTTTTAACGCCTTGTCCGCGGAGAACGGGGTGGGGGAGGTGTATTCGCTTTCATTCCAGCAGGTGGAGCTGGTGCTGGCATTCAATGAGACGCTTAAACTGGGCAAGGAGCTGGGCCGGGGCGACCTGGAGCGGTTTTTTACGCAGGGGTTTTCTTTGGCGTTGGGCAAGGAAGTGCTGCTGGATGCCGTAAAGTCCGTCGAATCCAAAAGCGACATATTTAAACGGTTCGGGTTAGAAAGCTTAATCAATAAGTAGTGCGTTTAGGTAGGAATGGCCATGGTTTCTTTTTCGTTTTTTCGTTCTGCCCTCAAATCGTTTGCCCTGCGCGTGCTGGACGTGGATGAAACGCGTCTTCCCGTTCACCAGCTGCAGTTGCTGGAGGATTTCAAACGGAACTGGTCTCTTTCGGCGCCTTCGCGTTTGCAGGATTTCATCGCGTATCTGAGCCAGAAGCATCTGGTGGATTCCATTACGGTGGCGGCCCCGGACGGGACCCTGCTGGCGGCCTCGAACGGGCATGGATTAAAGGACCTGCGTTTGGGCCGGGAACTGTTCCGGTTTGT
>JACRDJ010000076.1 GCA_016218635.1 Candidatus Iainarchaeum sp. | reverse complement strand
CTTTACCCTGGAGTGAATTTTTATGTCTGATGAAAAAATGGTGGCCGAAAAATCCTGTTGTGGGGGAGTTTCTGCCGGTTCGGATGCTTCCGCTTGTGCTGAAATGCCAAAAAACCCTGATGCGGGAAAGCCTTCGGGCATTTTGCTGGTTCTGGCATCTCTCCTGGTTCTTACGGTTCTGGTGCAGGCATTTGGTTTCACCCAGCAGGCGCAGATTAATTCGCAGCTGGAAACGCAGTCTGCAATATTTGCCCCGGTAGTGCAGGGTTCGGGCACAGGTGCACTGAATATGTCTGACTGGACGGACAATGAACGGATGAATTATGAAATGCATGGAGTGGTTCCCGCGCGTGCGCAGCGAACTACGGCTTCTGCTGCGGGCGCTTCTTCTCCGGTGGCAGGCTTATTGGATGTCGCGCCGAGGGGAATTCCGGGAATTTATGGCGCTGAGCTGGGGGTAAGCTTTGATGACGTTTCTCCGAATGACCCGCAGAAAGCGAATGCAACCATTGCGGTTCTGAGCCAATTTGATACGGAAGACAGCGGAAAATTCATTGAACTGACCGGCGAATTGGAGCAGCGTTACATCCAAATTGCTTCCCGGATTTCCTGTGAATACTGCTGCGGTGCCGAAAGTATCATTTTTCCGGACGGCAAGCGGGCCTGTGGATGCGCGCACAGCTATTCCATGAGGGGCCTGGCAAAGTACCTGCTGGACCGGCATGCCGCTGAATTCACTGATGATCAGATTCTGGAAGAGCTTGGGAAATGGAAGACGCTCTATTTTCCCGGAATTCTGGCGCAAAAGGCCCAGGTGCTTAAGGAGAAGGGGATTGAACTGAATTACATCAATCTGGCCTCCAATAAGTACCGGGGCATTGAAAAAGGGGCTCCGCAGGGCGGAGGCCCGATGGTGGGGGGCTGTTAATATGGATATACTAAATTTTAGGGAGGTTAGAATGTGACATCTGTAATTGAGTATTTGGCGGTGGGTGCCGTAGCAGTGGTGCTGGTGGTTTCCATGGTTCAGGCGTTCCAGCTTTCAAGCCTGAATTCAACGGTTGCCGAACAGAACACGGCATTGGTCGCGTTTGTTTCGGGTCAGTCCGGTGCCAGTCCGGGTCCTGCAGGGGTTCCTGCATCCAGCTCCTCTTCGGGGGCACCCAGCTCTCAGATGGTCGGTGGGTGCTGACCTGACTTAGTGCGGGGTGGATTGCGTGTCAGATGCCGGGCACAAATCCGGTTTCCCGTGCAGGGTTTGGCTGGGTTTGCTTCTGGGTGGCTTGATTTTTTTTTCCGGCTGCCTGGCGCAAACGGCGAATGACGGCAACGAATCCGCATTCCCGGTGAAGGAAAGTCCCTTGCCGGAGCTGATGCCGGTGCCTGAAAGCACGGATTTCAATGCGACTGATGAAGCGTTTCCGGGTTTTGGGGGTCGGCAGTCCTTGCGGGATGAGCAGCTTCAGGAAATGGTGGCTCCCCAAAAAGGCATTGTTTTGCCGGTAATCTGGGGTGATGTGGGAGTGAAGGCGGTTGCGGCCGGAGCCATTGATTTTGAAAAATACCGGTCGTTGCTTGAACGCGGGGGCGCGAAATTTTCTCCGGAACAGGAACTTCTTTTTCGGAAGGGAAGTGATGCAAATATTTCTTTTTCCCCCGGGAATGCTTACTTTAACCTGAATATTCTGTGGGCCATTGGCCTGGCCAACCGGAATCCGGTGCTTTCGAATGGCCGGATTTCGGATTATGGGGAGGACCGGAAAGCGGGGTTTGCTTCCACGGGCGGATGGACGCTTGGAAAAAAGAGCGGGGGTGAGTTGCTGGGAAGCAGCCGGATAATTGTTCTGACTCCAAAACAGCAGGAGGTGGTGGAGGAAGTGGCCGCGCATACCTTTCGTCCCTGCTGTAATAATCCGACCGGTTTTCCGGACTGCAATCACGGCATGGCGGCCCTTGCGCTGGCGGAACTCATGGCTGCCCAGGGTGCATCTCCCCGGCAGATTTATGATGCGCTGCTGATTGCAAACCGCTATTGGTTTACGCAGGAATACATGAATCTTGCCCGCTATCTGGAGGAAAACGGGCGCGATTTCCGCACGATGGATTCGCGGGAACTCCTGGGGGAAGAGTACTCCAGCCGGAAAGGCATGGCCCGTGTGTTTCGGTCACTTAAAGACGTTCCCGTGGCGGAACTGAATGCGGTCCGGTGTGCCCTATGAGTGAAGCAATTGCTGAATGCGTGGAGGGGGTGGAATGAACAAACCGGTTTTGTATGGATATGCGGCCGCGCTGGGAATGATGGTATTTTATTTCGGGGTATTGTCCGTTGCCAATTCCTTCAGTCATGCCGTGGAGCAATTTGGCTTCTATGGGTATCTCCTGGTTCCCTTGTCTGCGTTGGTGGGGGTTCAGGTGGGGCTTTATGTGTTCATCCGGGAAAGTCTTTCCGCGGCAGCACGGGCCGGAACGAATGCGAGTGTTGCAGCCAGCGGGGGAATGTCGGGGAGTGCAATGGTTCTTTGCTGTCTTCACCACGTGGCGGACGTTTTTCCGCTGCTGGGCCTGAGTGCCGCCGCCGTTTTTCTGACTCAGTATCAAAGCGCTTTCCTGGTGGTGGGGATCGTATCCGGTGCCGTGGGGGTTTTATTCCTGCTTGAAATCGTGAAGAAAAACGGTCTGGCCGTTGGGCCCTTTCAGGCATTCATGAATTTCAATTTGCCCGCAGTACGGAACGCAGTCACGATTTTCGGAGTCCTGGTGATTGGGGCCGTTTTCCTTTACGCATACCTGAACGGTTCTATCTGATCCTCTCCCGGATGCGGTCAGGGGCCTGATGAACCCGATTGTTTTTATTACCGCAAATAAACCGCGGGTACATTGCTCTTTAGGTGGAGCGGGCTTCACCCGGTTTTCTTAACCGCGCTTTCAAACTGCTGTTCGGTCAGGGTTCCGTTCGCGTACGCCTGGGCCTTGGATGCCAAAACGGAGTAGGAGGCATTGCCTTCGGCCGTGATGAGTTCCACCGTAATTTGCTGTTCGGGGCGTGCGAGCGCGGATGTGAGTCCCAGCACAAAGTAGGCCGTTGATTTTTCTCCGTAGCCTTCCGGCAATTCAAGGGACACCAGGATTTTTTCCTTCTGGAAGTCCACCAGTGCATTTTCAAGTCCGGCTTCGGCCAGTGATTCGTAGATGGCCGCATTTTCATTGACTCCGGAATATTCTTCCTGCGGAGCCGGGGCTGCAACGGGTTTTGCCGGCGGTGCGATGGGTGCCAGCGGTGCCGTTTGCGGTGCGGGTTCAGTGCCCGAATCCGATGGAGGGGGCGTAGGAATGGTGCAGCCGGAAAGAAAAATCACTAAAACAACCAGGAGAATGGCTGCTGAATTTGTTTTCATTTTATGCAAGAGTATGCTTCTCTTCAATAAAAGCATTTGCTTGGCGGTGGGTGCAGAAATTTTCAAAAACCGGGAAAAACAGGCTTTATATACTACTTTGGATTTTTATAAGCATGAATGCGGCGCTCATTTCTCTTTCTGGTTTTAGTGGTGGGCCTGCTTGCTTTTTCTTCCGTTTCTGCATTCAACATTGGCGGGATTGAAGGAAGGGATTCCCGGAATTATACGCCGGGCAGCGAGCTTTCGTATGAGGGCTGGCCGGCTCAGTATAAAACCGCCTGCGAGCAGCATATGCGGGCCGTGATTAAACGGTGTGCGGCTTCTGGCCATGAAAACTGGACGGTTTCCCGCATGTTTTCTTCAGTCAAATTCCTTCCCAGTCAGCAGAATTTCAGCATTTCGGACACGGTAATCGGAAAGCAGCTGTGCGGGTACGCGGAAAACACAACGGATTACGCGCTTTCAACCG
>JACRDJ010000075.1 GCA_016218635.1 Candidatus Iainarchaeum sp. | reverse complement strand
TCATGGTGTCACAGTCGGTTTCTCCGAAGCAGATGGCTTCGCGGTGGTCTCCGTAGTATCCGGGGATCATGGGGTTGGGGATGGAGGGATCGAATGCGAAGGCGACATTGAATGCATAGAATGGGGTTCCGTTCATGTTGGCGTAGGGTCGGTCGGAGCCGATGTTTTTGACTTTGGCGGAGTAAATTAGTGCATCTCCAGGCAGGGGGAAACCGAATTGGTTTCCGGGGTCTGCAATCATTATAGAATCCGGTGTGGGGCCTCCCATTCCCACGGTTTCAATGATGAGGTCCGCGCGGGGGGTGGGAAGGGGAACGTTTTGTTTGGTGAAGCAGTTGTTTCTTTCGTCTCTTTCAGGAATGAATGAGGGGATGGCGTCCGCGCAGGCGGTGAGGAAGCGGGCAGTCCATTGCTGTCCGACCGGTTTGATGGCATTTTGGAATAGTATGGCATTGTTTTTGAGGTCGTTGTAGGTCCAGGTGAAGCTGACGGTCTGGGTTTTTCCGGGGTCCATGTCATGGCAGTCGGTTTGATCGAAGCAGATGGCTTCGCGGTGGTCTCCGTAGTATCCGCTGGGGAGGGGGTTGGGGATGGAGGAATCGAATGCAAAAGCAATGTTGAACCCGTAGAAGGGCCTTCCGCTCATGTCCGCATAGGGCCGGTCGGAGCCGGTGTTTTTGACGCGTGCATAATAGGTGATAGCCTGTCCGGGCACGGGGTTGGCGGGTTCCCACCAGATGTCTTCAACAATGAGGTCGGATTGGCCCACCACTTTGGTGGTGGGTTTGTCTGGCTGGATTGCGGGTTTGGTAAGCTGGTCGGCGGGGTTTGGAATGGGGGGCGGGGTTATTTTCTGGGTGGGATTTGTAATGCTTTTCACGAGTCCGAGTGCCTGTCCGGTGGAGTCCGTGCATCCGAAGAAGAGGAGTAAAACGGAGAGGAATGCCAGGGTTCGAAGGAACTGCATAGGAAAGTAATGGGGGGGTGCTTAATATGCTTTTTGGAATGGTTCGGGGAATGCTTTTAAATGGCAATTCAGAATAATCAGTATGGCGGATTATCTGAAAGAGACTGCTTCGGATTATCGTTCCGGCCGCATAACGCTGAGCCTGGCTGCCCGGAATGCAGGAATAACGTTATGGGAAATGGAACAATACCTGGTGAGTCAGGGCTTTCGGTCCCAGTACTCCATTGAAGACCTGCAGGAAGAGCTTAAGCAGCTTCATCCGTGATTTACCGGATTCCGGGAAGCTTTTATTGGAGTTCCTGGGGGAATTCAGGGGGTTCACCTTTTTTGGGGTGCCATTCTGCCGGTGTCGGTTTCTTGGGCGGGGAAAGGAAATTATTCCCGGAGCGCATTTTCGATTTCTTTGAGGCTGATGCAGTGTACTTTTTTTCCCTGGAATTGAGTGATTGGACGGGAGAAGCTTTTTGCGAACACTGCGTAGGTTTCCTTCCGGTCGGCCGGATGCCATTGAACGTGCCGGGCCTTTTCCATAAGCGCAAGGACTGTTTTTTTGGGGTTTACCCTGTTTTGCCATTTGCATTCCGCGAAAAGAACTTCCCTGGTTTTTTCGTTGAATGCGATCAGGTCAATTTCGTAGGCATTTTTTCCTTTTTCCCCGGTTGTTTTTCCCCACTGCGGTCCGACGGCCGTGTATCCGGCTTCCCGGAACAGAATTCCTTCTTTAATGAGCTGAGCGGCCAGCTTTTCAAATTTCTTTCCTACAAATGACGTAAAATTTTCATGAAAGAACTGCTGCTGTTCCCCAAACCGCTCCTGTTCAATGTAATTTCTCCGGTTTTCCAGGAACCGGAACCAGAATGAGAGAAAATTGTCTATTATTTCGTATTTTCCTTCCCGCGACTTTTCCGGATCCGCCGTGACCGGCGTTGTTTTCCGGACAAACAGGAATTCTTTTCGCAGCAGGTCCAGGTACTTGACCGTTTCATTCTTCCGGTCCCCGAAGAGGGTGCTGATTTCATTGAGTTTTGTTTTTCCTTCCGCAATGGCGGTCAGAACGGTTCCATATGTTTTGGATTCTTTTCCAAACTCGGATGAAAGAAGCAGTTCTCCTTCGCCCTGTAGCTGGGCTTCTTTGGAAAGCAGCAGGCGGTAGATGTTTTCGGATGCCGTTTGTTTCCGGTTCAGCCGCTCATAATAATAGGGGATTCCTTCAAAAACACTCCAAAGCGGAATGAATTCGGTCAGAGGCATTTTCAGTTCCAGAAAGAGGTCCCGGAGCGGAAGGTTCTCAATCCTCATTTCGTGGGTCCGGCGGCCGTAGAGGGGGGCAGCCGCATCATTGAATACTTTATTCATGAGCGAGTAACTGGAGCCGGCGGCCGCAATCCTTGTCTTTTTTCCTTTCAGTTTTCTTTCGTCAATGAGCTTTTGGAGTTCCCCGTAAACCGATTTGTCCACGCCGAGAAAATTCTGAAACTCATCTATTATAACAGTATTTCCGTTGTCCAGCAGGTATTCAACGGCATCGGAGAAATTTTTGAAATGAGGGATTCCGAGTTCTTTGTTGATTTGAAGCAGAATCCATTCCATGGATTTATTGGGCCACACGAAAATATTTTTGGCATCCGGCAGGGCAACCCGCAGAAGCGTGGTT
>JACRDJ010000073.1 GCA_016218635.1 Candidatus Iainarchaeum sp. | reverse complement strand
GCAGGTGAGTTCAGTCGGTGACCAGTATGCGTTTGCAGGCGAACCGTTCGGGTTGCAGATTTCGGCATTTGATTTTGAGGGAAACCCGCTGGCGTTCTCGGATGATTCGGAACTGTTTGAAATTGATTCCAATGGATTCATTTCGTTCATGCCGGCCCTGGAACAGATCGGAACGCACCTGATTTCGGTCACGGTCAGTGACGGGAATATTTCTTCCTCCGTTCGCTTTTCTTTGCATGTGCAAAAAAAGAATTCGGTTCCCTTTTTCCGCCGCTTTGTTCCTTCCGCGGAGCCGGTGGTCATGGAAGGGCGCTCGCTTGATTTCTCCGTTGAAGCGCTGGACAATGACGGGGATCCGCTGACGTTTCAGTGGCTGGTGGACGGAACCCCGGTTGGAACGGATATTGCTTATTCCCTGTTGCCGGATGCGAATGCCTTGGGCGATCATTTGGTGGAAGTGACGGTCAGTGACGGAACGGATTCGGTTACGCGTTCCTGGAATGTGCGGGTGATTCCGTTTAAGGAAGTGCCCAAGCAGTGCGTGCAGTTGCCGGACCGGGGTTCGTGCCGGGGATTCGAGGAACGCTTTTACTTCGACTGGCGGACGAATGCCTGTGCTTCCTTTGTGTGGGGCGGATGCGGGGGAAGCGTTCCGTTTGATTCTCTGGATTCCTGCACGCAGGCATGCGGGGCGGGCGGATAGTTTTCCTTCAACCGCTTGGTTGATTGTCCTTAAACGCGAGCTATAATACCTTTTTTGGGGGCAATCTGTATGAATCCCCATGAGTCCCCCTATTACGGAATTGGTGGCCGGAATTGTGCTCTCTTCAGACCCCTGTGAAGCCATGAGTGCGTTTCGCCGCCAGTCCGGTGTTTCACAGTCCCAGCTGGCCCGGGAAATGAATGTTTCCTGTTCCACGCTCGCGGATTATGAAAAGAAACGCCGCCGCAATCCGGGTGCGGATTTCATCCGCAAATGGTGCATTTGCATGCATGCGTGCAGGGAACAACCTTGCCCGGTTTTATCGGATTAGTGCGCTTGCTGCCGTGGCTGCCACGGGAATGCTGGCATTATCATCCATGGGCAATAGTTCGGCCATCATTCCGGCGATGGCCACTAATAGTGCCTGAATGGGGTTCTGGAAGTAGAAGTTGAGTGCAAGGGTGGCTGCTCCTATGCCGGCCAGGGTTCCTTCCAGGGTTTTGTTTCCGATCCGCGTTTTTCCGAATTTTTTTCCGAAGAGGGTGGAAGCGCTGTCTCCGAATGTGAGCGTGAGGATTCCGGCCAGGGCCGCATGAAGCGGGAAAAGCACTAATGCCAGCGTGGTTCCGGCCAAAAAGAATAAGGGGGCCAGGAACGGGCTTTCTTCGTGGCCGCGCTGGGTGTGCAGGAAGAATTCCGCTAAAAGTTCGGGCGCGGAAGCATGGGCTTTAAGGAATAAGGCTCCCACCAGCAGGAAGATTCCGATGAGATTGATTCCAATCGCGATGGGGGTGGGCAACAGGAATGCAAGTGCAAACAACAGGAGTCCGAGGAGGACGTGAATGCTTTGACGGAAGAGTTCGTTCATGAAAGCTTCCCTTTCCGGATGATTTGCTCGCTTTCTTTGAGGTTGCGGGAGTTGGAGAATGCGTTGAGTGTTTTTTGGAGTGCTGTTCTTTGTTTTTTCATTTTCCGGATTTGTCGGGTGAGGGCCGGAATGGCGCGGACCACGTTGTCCACAATCGAGATGTCTGCGGTGCGGGCGGTGCGTGAGAGCGGGTTTAAGTCAATGGCGATCACGAATTTTCTGGCTTTTTTGAGGGCCTGCGTGCGGTCTCCGTCTTCTAGTGGCACGAGCACGGTGTCGGCTTTCAGGATTCCGTTCGGGTCCACGTTTGCGCGCAGAGAGGAAAGTCCGGGCAGGGGAACGGTTTTTTGGGCTCCAAGGATTTTTTTGCCCCGTTTTTGGAAGAATGCGGAGATTTTTTTCCTCCGCGAAGCGGGTCCGTAAAAGAGGTTCACTTCAAGGGGGCAGTTGAGTTCGTTGCTGAGTGCAATGAGTTCGCGGGGACAGAGTGCGGCCGTGTTTCCGTTGACGGAAATGACGGGGCGGGAAGCGAGCAGGAGCCGGGCTGCCGCGGTCTCAATGGCTTTTTTTGCCGGTGGCGTTGTTTTTTCTCCCAGCAAATAATCGAATGCTTCTCCGCGGCCGAATGCGATTAATCCGGTGGGGGTGGTGATTCCTTTTCTGATGCCTTCCTGGAGCAGGTGGCGTTGGCGGAGGGATTCCTGACGCGGGTGAGGTTTGGGCATAATATTCTTGTTTTCGTTCTGGCTTTAAATAATGTTATTTGGGTAGGATGGGGGGAAGTCCTTTTTTTTGCCGGTGGGTGTTGATGATGTATGCTCTTGTTTTTTCTACGGCTTCCCGGATGGGGACGGAATCGTATAACGGGAGGCCGCGGTCTCTGAGTTGCTTGCGGCGGGGGCCCTGGGGGTCCTCGGTGCAAACCTTGAGTTGGGGGTATTTTTTTTGGAGTTTTTTGAGAATCTGGAGTTCGGCGAGCGAGGCCAGTCCGAG
>JACRDJ010000074.1 GCA_016218635.1 Candidatus Iainarchaeum sp. | reverse complement strand
TGGCCTTAATTTAGTCACTCAACCCAGTAAATAAGTATAAATATGTCTTTGTACCCCATTAGTATAACAGCGTACCCACGGTGAGTACTTGAGCGAAGAAAAAGTATACGGATTGCTTGAAAAGCTGGGCTTAACGGAGTATGAAGCCAAGACCATGCAGGCCCTCTTTAGCCTGCAGGAAGCCGAGGCTCCGGGTATTTCCCGCCTGGCCCAGGTGCCTAAAACGAGGGTGTATGACGTTTTGGACCGTTTAACCCAGAAAGGATTGATCATTGAGATTGCCGGAAGACCCAAGAAGTATCGGGTCATTGAAGCCGACAAAGTATTCGGCCTTTTAATTGAAGACAAGCGAAAGGAACTCCAGGAACTCGAGCAGAAAGCCCGGGAACTCAAGGACTCCCTGATTGCCGGAATTCCCCCCAACGGGCATGAAAAAATCATGAAAGTCAAGGACCGCCATGACTTTTACCGTATTCTGGGCCAGGAACTGGTTTCCGCCAAGAAAAGCATTGCCGCCCTGCCGGCCACTCCCCGTGAATTCCACTACATTAAGGAAGCCATGAAAGCCAACCCCAATGCGGTGGGACTGCGGGTCATGGGGCGCTCTACTTCTGAAAACGCCCGGCACATCCAGGAAATGCAGGCCATGGGAATGCCCGTGCGGGAAAACGACCACGGACTCCACGCGTACGTGATTGACAACCAGAAAGTCATCATGGGTTTAAGCGACTTCAATGCGGACAAACCCGAATACCATTTCAGCATCTGGCCCGACAACAAGCCCCTCGCCAATGCCCTCACCCAGCACTTTGAAAGTTTGTGGCAGTGAGTCAATCTTTTATAGTTCTCCGCGCCTTCTTTTTTCATACAATCCGAAGGGCCGGCTCCGGGAGTTCGGCGGATTTCCCTGCCAACGTTGACCGCCCGTAAAGAAAGTGCTTTCACTCAGCCTAAGCCGCCTAAAATGAAGAATGAGGTTTCGCACGGCCGGATGAATTAAATACTTTTTTCCCTAAATTACAATCACCCATGCCTTCCCGAAAACAGCCGGCTGCGTACCGGTTAAACCGGTTTGAAACACGGACCGGCATCAGCCGGGCAGCAAACCGTTTGGCCGAAGAAGAAGCAAGAAAGGCCGTCTACACAGACCAGTTACATAATGAATTCGGTATTCACCGCTCCGGCAGACACTTGGAGGAATATGCGTCTGCGTTGGAATCCATGGAACGGCATCTGGGCAACCTGAAGGGAAAAACGGTTCTTTGTTTGGCGGACTCCCGGGGCATTTTCACCCGATACCTGCAGAGCCGCGGAATGAATGCCGTTTCAACGGATGTCCTTCCAGAGCATGCCGGGATTGCCCGAAAAATCGGCAACCGGAGGGTGGTAGTGGCTAATGCCTTCAGGCTGCCATTCCCGGAAAATTCAGCGGATTCGGTTCTCACCGATCATTTCCTTTTCAGCCATTATCCGGACATTGACTTTGGGGGGCTGGGCGGAAGCCGGACGGTCTTGAAGGAAATTCATCGCGTGCTCAAACCGGGCGGGTGTGCATTCATTGAAAGGAGTCATTCAGATACTGAACGCATTGCCCGAAAAGTCATGGCGGACACGGGGTTTAAGGTTCTGGAAGTGAGGAAAATCAGAATGCCGAGGATGGAGAAAGAGGAGTTGGAGGAAAGCCAAAGACCCGGCCTGATTTCATTCACGATCCAGAAAATCTAGCATTTATAAGCCTTTTTTTGTTTGATGAATGCATGGAAGACGTTGCAACCCAGGCATTCAAGTACGCGGTCAAGAACGCCTTTCTGCACGGCGGAAAAGCCGACCTGGGCGCCGTCATCGGCAAAATGAAGGCATTGTTTCCCCAATCGGATGTGAAGGGAATGGTTCCGGTGGTGACCGAACAGGTTAAGCGGGTGAATGCCCTTTCCGCCGAGGAACTGAAAACCCATTACCAGGAATTCGGGGATTCTTATGAATTGAAGCCCGCGGAAAAAAAAGAGGGCTTGCCGGAACTGGAATGGGCTTCCCAGGAGCCGGTGGTAACCCGGTTTGCGCCCAACCCCAACGGCCCCTTTCATCTGGGAAATGCGCGGGCCGCGTACGATTCCTGGTGGTATGCCAACCAGTACCAGGGGAAATTCTTCCTGCGCTTTGATGACACGGACCCCAAGGTCAAGCGCCCCATGGAGAATGCCCGGGAAGTGTTCCTGCGCGACCTGCTGTGGCTGGGCATCGTTCCCAAGGAAGTTTATTTCGCTTCGGACCGCATGGAAATTTATTACGGGTACATGCGCAAACTCGTGGAAACGGGCAAGGCCTATTTGTGCACGTGCGAAAGCGAGGAATGGCGGGAACGCATTGCGCGCGCGGAACCCTGCCCCTGCCGGGAACTCGAACCGGTGAAGCAGCTGCGCCTGCTGGAAGCCATGATGAACGGAGGATTAAAAGAAGGCGAGGTGGTGCTGCGCATTAAGACTGACCTCAATCATCCGGATCTCTCCGTGCGGGACTGGTGGGCGGCCAAGCGCGTGGAAGACCCCGCTCATCCGCGGGCCGGCAACCGCTTTCACGTATGGCCCTCCTATAATCTGGCTTCCGCCATTGACGACCACGAACTGGGAACCACCCTCATCATCCGCGGACAGGAACACGAACAGAACATGACCAAGCAGAAATTCCTCTACGAATTCTTCGGGTGGACGTACCCGCACGCCATTCACTTCGGAAGAATCCGACTCGGAGACATGGTGCTTTCCACCTCCAAAATCGCGCAGGGAATCGAGGAAGGACTCTATTCCGGATGGGATGACCCCCGCCTGGGAACCATTGCCGCCCTCCGCCGGCGCGGATTCCACCCCGAAAGCCTCAAAAAAGCCCTCCTGGATCTGGGCACCAACCCCAACGACTCAACCATTGAAATCAGCAAACTCATTGACCTCAACCGAAAACTCGTTGACCCGCACGCGGCCCGCGTGGGTTTCCTGCAGAACCCGGCGTACCTGGACGTGAATTACTGCAAGGAAACCGAATTCGAAAAGTTCGGGCGCATGCACGCGCTGGCCAAGGGAACCAACCGCTTCCTCGTCGACTCGGAGGAAATGAAGAAACTGCCGGTCGGAAAGCCCTTCCGGCTCTCCGGTGCATTCAATGCCAAGCTCGTGGAAGGAAGCGGGCTTAATTACGTGGCCGAATTCATTTCCACCACGCACCAGCCCTACCCCATCGTGAACTGGATTGCGGAATCCCAGGACATTGAAATCGTCTTAGACGACCATTCCCGCAAACGGGGCAGCCTGGACTTCCTCCCCAGCCTCCAGGAAGGACAAATACTCCACCTCAACCGCTTCGGGTACGCGCGCGTGGACGAAGCCGGCGGACGGAAAACGGTTCTGTATTTCACGCACCGGTGAATCAGCTTCCCGTGCAGGCCCCCGACTGCAGGGGCTGCCCGAATGAAACCGTGCAGAAAACCGGACAGGAGGCCGAAGGCCCGGAAGCCAGCGAAGATCCCGGACAGCAGCGCATGAATACGTCCAGGGTCACCCGGGTACGGAAATTCATAATTGAACCATCCGTATCCAGGGAAGGGTGCGCTTTGGATTCGAATGAAAAGCATTCCGCGTTCAGCCCCGTGAGGACTTCCAGCGAGCGGGAACTGATGCTGCCTTCCTCGAAGAGCACGCTTTCAATCACGAAGACGTCCCCGTTCACCTGATGAACGGCCTGGGAAACCTTTTCCTCGAAGGCGGAGCGGCTGATGCCCGTTTTCTGGGCTTCAAAATACGAAATTGCTGAAACCACGATGGCCAGGATGGAAAGGCCGATGATGGCATGCACGAGCATTTCGAAAGGGGCAAATTCCTGTCCGCGCGCGTTCATGAGAAACCGGTCTAAGGACATAAAAAAACCAATAACTAAAAAGAACACGCGCGTATATATTTTCGATGCCTCAAGGAATCACCGGACCTAGTTCTATTCCAGGAACAGGCTGGCCGCCATTAGGGCCGGCTTCCGGATTCTTGAAAAAACACGGAAATCCAAAAGAATTAACCGATATACCGACCGGATGTTGGCCAAACTCGGAAATTGACGGCTCATGCCGTTAATCCGCCGATGAAGAGATCGGCCACGACCACGGCCACAATGAATATCAGCACGGAAAACGGAAGGGCCTTGGCCAGGTTAATCCGCACGAGGAGGTCGTTGTCCTCCTGGATTTTGGTGATGAAGTAATTCATGATGATGACCAGCAGGATGATGTAGACGGCGATGATGAAAATGAATTCCGTGGGCGTGGCCACTCCGGAAATGTCCGCGGAAAGCAGGGAACCCGCATTCCCGGAAGTGATGGAGGAAATGCCGCCCACACTGAATCCGGAACCGTCCACCGCACCGGAAACGTCGAGGTTCTGCACACTGGCCCCCGAATCGCTGGAAGCGATTGAGAAAAGAGTAAGAATGACTACTTTCTGAAGCGATACGGTGATGCCCAGCACGATGGGGGCAATGAATATGGAAAGCGTCTGCATCATGGAAGTGATTTCGCTTAAGAGTTCCGTCATCTTGCGGGTGACGGCCTGCGCATTCTGCAGCTGAATGGAGAGGGCAATCATGGTGCGGGCGGCCACGTTCACACCCAGCTGAACGGAGTCGGTAAGCAGCTGCATGGAGGTGGCCATGGTCTTGCTGGGAATGTTGCGCAGCGCCCCATACGTTTTGTCAAAGATGGCCTCATGAAGGGGCATGGAGAGCAGGGAAATGTTTTCGAGTATTTTGTCATACATGGAACTGATGCGGTACGTGGGCAGAAAGTCGCGCACGTGGCGGAGGGCTTCCTCCACGGGCTTGTTTTCCCCCAGGCGCGAGGCCAGAATGTAGAGGGAATCCCGGAATTCGTCCTCGAGTTTCATGACTTCTTCCTGGGCCCGGCGCTTGTAAATGTTGGAATAATACAGGTACACAAAGACCAGCAACGAGAACACCAGCATCAGTGAAAACACGAGTGCGGTGGGAGCGATGTCGTTTCCTTTCTTCATGTAAAACGCCTTTTCTTCGCTGATCACCCTGGCCTTAGCCACCTCCGCACTCATTCCCTGACGGGTGAATTCCAGGAACAAAGCCCCTTCGGGGGACTCTGCTGAAAAATAGTTGGGTGGCTGGCCAACCTCTATGAGTCCGGCCTTCAACTGCACTTCGTAAGCAGACTGGTCGGGGTGAATGATGAAGAAAGGGTCCTGGTCTGGGGGCGTCATGAATTTGGGCGGAAACCCCTGCTGGGAAACAAAAATGGAGAGCCCTGCTCCGGCCACCAGAATGACGGCCAGCACGGCCATAACGGGAACCTGCAGACCGCCTTCCCGGATCATGCCCTTGGGGGGAAGCCCGGGGTAGGTGTCCGGAATGAACGGCGCTTCATAGGTGGGCGGACGCCTGGCAATCAGGCTTCGGGCAAACAAAAACGTGAATCCCGGAATCAGAATCATGTACAGAAATCCAAGCACCAGGGGGTGCGCGAGAGGGGCTCCCGAAAAACTCGAGCCCACGGGCAGGATGATGATGAGAATCAATGGCAGCAGTACCCCCAGATAAAACAGCATCATGCTGGGCTGGGACAGCGAGCGCGCATAAATTTCCATCTTGAATTTCACGGACTCCAACAGCTCACTCATGGTCTTGTCCAGGAGCAGAAACCTTCGCGATTCCGCGCTTTCCAGCACGGACGAACGCACCCGCATCAGGGACTGCTTGAATTCAAACGAGAACTTGCCCCACCGATACGCCAGCGCGTCCAGACCCTCGGAAACGGAGCCATACATTCCCAGCTGCGTGTCCCAAATCACGCGCTGAAAGTCCTGCGCAATCTTTCCCCGCCCGTGCAGGGAAGCAAACTCCAGAGCCTTCTCGAGGTTGGGCACGAGTTTCATCGACATCACCATGTGCCCCATGATTTCGGGCACGAAGGTGAGCGCCTTCACCTGCTCGGATTCGGCTTCCCGTAATGGATAGGAACGCACCGTGAATGCGGCATAAAGGGCAAGGCCCAGAAAGGGGCCGAAGAAAACCGCCATCAGAATCAGGCCCGAACCGATAATCTCCCCGATTGTTTCGGCCAGGAAAAAATTCAGAACGGTTCCCATCACCAGTGCCCCCATCAAAGCGGCGCCCAGGGTGAACTTGAATGCCGCATCCCATTCCGCGGGCCGCAGTTCCCATCCCAAAAACTCCACGGCATCCTTAATGTCGGAAGGAAACGCACCCGCCGAACCCAGAGAGGGAACGGCCGCATGCACGCGCTTGCAGTATGCCACAAACGGGTGATGCGTGCGCAAAACCAGCTTGGCATTTCCGGTGTCCTCAAAATCCTCCCGGGAAACCGGAATCCGCGCATACTGCTCTCCCAGGGAAAGCGGGCGGACGTTTTTTTCGCCTGAATACGTCAGCGGATTTTTTTCAGAAGCCATTCATTTCCCCTTCTTTTTCTGGGATTCCAGCAACCGCTTCAGATGAGAGGCCTTCACCCAAGCTTTCCATTCTTCAAGCAACTGCGGGTAATTCACGGAACCGTGCTCGGCCAGCTGTTCTTCTTTAAGCAGCATGAGTTTGTTGCCGATCGGCACCGTGTTCACCGCCTCCAGCAGGTCCGGCAGATTGAATTCCGGCGCAGGGAAACCAGGTGCTCTTTGGAAGCGGCATTGAGACGGATGTTGGACCAAATCTGCTCCAGGGAAAGTCCAGTGAGGCGTGAAACCTTGGAAAACAAATCCGATTCCTTGAGGTTGTCTTCCACCAGATCCAGGGAATCCTTTCCCGCATCATAAAGCATTAAATCCAGCAGTCCGCCTTCCCGGGAAGGGTCCGTGACCCAGTTCTTTTTGACTTCGGTTACCTGCACCAATCGCCGCACGCGCTGCAATGAACCCGAAAACCGGATGGGACGCGCCACCACCACGATGTCTGCGGCCTTAAACGAAGTGGACGGAACGCCCAGGTCATTCACTACCCGGTCCCACACGGAATACGCGGAATCCCCGTGAATGGTTCCCATCACAATGTTTCCGGCAGCCCCCACCCGCATGGCCTCAAAGAGCACCTTGGCCTCCGTGCTCCGCACTTCCCCCACAATCAGTGCCGAATCCCCCAAACGCAATCCCGTGCGCAGGGCTTCCGCGGGAGAAACTTCCGTGGACTGCTTGGACCCGCCCACCGGGGCACTGGTCTTAAGGTGCTGGACATTAAAACCGATTTCCTTCATGTAGGGCACGGGTAATTCAGCCGTGTTGTGCGCGATGATGTTTTCGCAAACAAAGTTCTCGGTTCCCGGAACACTGAAGTCGTAAACGAATGTGCCCGTGCTTTCAACAGACCGGACTGAAACAACCTCGTCCCAGAACACTTCCGCATTCAGCAGACGGGAGAATCGGCTGAAAAGGGATTCATCCAGACTGGCCGTTTTTTGCTGCAATAACGAACCGAATTTTTTTCGCCCAAGGGAATAATTGCGCGTGACATAATCGGGTGAATTAAAGGAGGAAAAAAGGTTCCCGAATGCCTGCTTATCCTCTGCACTGAAAGGAATAACGTCCGTAACATCATGAAAATAATTTCGGCTGCAAACCGAATCCAGCTTATTTATCTTGTATTCCTGCAGGAACCCGATATGCTCCCTGAATTTCCGGTTCATCGGAACACTGCTGATCCGCAGTGAAATGGTGTGATCCCGAAGGCTTTGTTTATGTTTTCTGGAAATAATACCGTGGCGGAGCAGAAGAAACTGAATGCCTTCAATCAATTCCTGCGAAACCAGTGAAATGGCCGTCTCATACTTGGACACCGACCCATCCCCGCTGAAGAGCCCTTTTAACACCATGGCAGACTGTTCTTTGGACAGGCCATAAACCCAGTCAGGGAACTTTTTGGAGTATGCATCCCCTTTAAGACCCAGAATTTCCTTCAAGAAAAAGACCAACGTGGTGTTGGAAATCATCCATGAAAAACCGTCTGAATGCCGGCGCACTTTCAGACCCAATACTTTGACTGTTTCCTGGACTGGCTCCAGACAGTCCGGAGACGAAATAATGACCGCATAATTGGAATCATAACATCCGTCCGCCAGCCACAGTCCCACGAGGTTCAGGAAGCTGTCCGTGAACGGAATAATAACCGGAATCGGTTTGGAGTCCTTGTCCATCTTTAATTTCAGTTCAGAAGGATTCATGGAAGAAAAATCAAGTTCACTCAACACATTTGCGGGAAGAACGGCATTTCTTTTCCAGACTTGAATCGCATTCCGCTGATAGCCAAACCGTTTAGCAAGAGCCCTGATGGCATTCCAATTGCCGGCAATGAGTGCCCTTAACTCCGGTCCCCCAACAACAAAACCGGATTTAAACTTCGGCAGGTGATCCAGCAAATTACAGTGAGAAACGGAAGGCCGTTCAAAATCAATGCCCCGCGGAACCGCAATAAAACCGCCTTTTCTCAAATCCCTGGTTTTGACCGGCTGAATCTCATTATTCTTTAAGCCGAACAGGGAATGGTCTTCGGTTACCTTGATTTTCTTCCCGGAACGGGTGGTCACTTCCAGTATTTTTTTATTCACTTTATGCCGCATGAACTGAGACACCGGCATAAGCACCACTTTTCCCCCGGAAGTCAGGGAAAAAACCCGGATGGACTCCGGGTTTGCAAACAGGATTTCCCGTCCGGATTGGTTCAATGAACCGTATTTTTCAATCAGTGAGTCGGTTAAGACCCCCACGGTGGTCTTTTCCATCCTGCCTTCGCGTTCTACCACAATCGAGGCATCCCCCGTTACACTGTCCTCCTGCACCAGAACCCGCTGATTCTGCATGATTTCAAGCATTAATGCGCTCATCAGGGAAGTTTTTCCGGAACCCCTAGAACCCGTCACCAGCATGGTGGACTGCGAGTCCACAAAAAAGGAAAGCAGTCCAGCTCCCAGCGGAGTAATGAATTTGCGGTCAATGAACTGGTGCAGGGTCCACGGAGTCACCTTATGCAGGCGGAACGCGAACGCCGGCCCCGCGGAAGAAAGGGGGGGGCCAATCATGGCCAGACGGGTATCGAGGTCCGGAATATCAAAATCCAGAATGGGGTGCGCTTCGTCAAAGGGCCGCCCGCTCATGGCCCGCATTTTTGAAATCATGGACTGGGCCTCTTCATTCGAATACAAAATGTTGGTCTGGCACTGGCCGAACTCCGAGTGAACCACGTAAAGCGGCCGCTGGCCGATGGGGGCGTCCACGTAGAGGTCAGTCAGCCGCTTGTCATTGAGCAGAATTTCCAGAATCCCGTACCCCACCGTGTAACGGGCCACCATTTCCGCCAGTTCCGCAATCTCGGGCCGGGAGAACGGCAGCTTGTTTTCCGTGCAGATGTCCTGAATGCTGGACTGGTAAATGCGTTCAAAGTACTTCCGGTTCGAGGAAACCGAAGAAAGCGAAATGCGCCCCGGACGGTACTGGGCCACCACTTCCTTGGCCTACGTGAGCACGAAATACTTTTCCGGCGAAAGCGAATACTCGGGCGGGTTAATGAAATACATCCGCTCGGTTTTCAGCGGGTGCCTGAATATCTGAACCGAAGACTCCCCCACCGAATACTCATCCAATAAATCCAGTTTCCCGGAATCGTCAAACATCAGGCGCGAACCGATGAAGGAGGGCTTCACCTGCACCTCAAAAAACGAACGGTAAAGGCCCAGGGGCTCCGGAACCTGCCGCAGTTTAAGCATCAGTTCCTTTACTTTAGCAATCAGTTCCGTGGACTCGAATTCCTTCTTGAGTTCCAGCAGACTGTTGAAGTACTTCCGCGAGTCCTTCACCTCCGCAGACTCCAGGCGGGCCTTCTCATCCCGCACGGCCCGAATCAGTTCCAGATAAGCCCCGATGGGGTCAAAGAGCAGCAAATCATGCGCTACGCGCACCAGCACATTATGGCGTTCCCCGAAACGGCTTTCCCCTTCCACGGCCGGGTCACCCAGATGCGCATACGACCACACGGCATCCGACTCAAACTTGGACGCCAATGCCGCCAGCTCGGAAAGCATCTTCGTCTGATGCTCGTCATAAAGCCGCTCGTACACGTCTGCCAGAACCACCATGTCGGCTTCATTCTCCATCAGCAAACGAAGCACGTGCGAACGGCAGGCCTCGTCATCCGAAATGGAAGGGGAATACTTGGCATTCCGGCAGTCAATAATCAGGTGCCGCTTGCCGCCTTCCTCTTTGATGACGTGCGGTCCGACCTCAAACCCGTTAATTTTCACGCATAACCCCGCTCATAAGAGAAAGAATGAAATTATTATAGTTAACGAAAGAAAAACGGAAATTCAGGCCGTTAAACCGGCATAACCGCACCGGAAAGACAGGAAACCCAAACCGGCATTATCGTCAATGGGCAAAAAACACAAAAGAAAGACACCGGGAAAAAACCATTTAAACCAAACGGAGTTTAGTTCATGGATGAAAATAACGGGAGTTAGCCATACGGCACGGATTTTACTCATCGGAATCATCCTGATTTCCATTACGCCCGCCTGGGCCGTGAATTACTTTGATTTGAACTTCGTTTACCCCATCACGGGAACCTATCAGTCCGGCCGGCACTCCGTGGACTTCAACTTCCGCGACACCAACAACAACGACACCAACTTCACCCTCTACATTGACAACACCCTCCTCGTACGCGACCGAAACCTCAACGCCAGCCCCTACTGCTTTAATCCGGACAAAAACAACTCCACCCGCCAAACCTGCCAATACATCAACACCCCCTTTGGCGGACTCGACCTCAACGTCGACTTCAACCTCTTCACCGACGGCAACCACACCCTCACCATTGACCTTAATTCCTCCCCCACCGACTCCAACCGATTCACCTCCAACTCATTTGTGATAGACAACCACGCCCCCGCCACGGCCACCCTCTCCATCAACGACGGAAATGCCTCCACCAACAGCCCCAGCTTCTCCCTCACCCTCTCGGCCACGGACGCCATCGACACCAACGCCTACCAAATGCAATTCAGCTGCACCAACGCCCCATACTATGATTCAAGGGCCGTGATTTCAACTTCAACCGGCAACATTACCGGCGGGGGAAGAATCCGCATGGGAGACCTCGACGGGGACGGGGACAACGATTTGGTGGCCATGGA
>JACRDJ010000077.1 GCA_016218635.1 Candidatus Iainarchaeum sp. | reverse complement strand
TGGTTTCGTAGATGAGTCCGGTTCCGTTTTCAGGGTAGTAAAACTGGTCTACGAGTGTTTTGGGCCCTTTTTTTGAAGAGGGCGTTTTTGAGGAGTGCGGTCACGGAGAGGTCCTTGATGCGCTGGCGGGCCCATTCTGCGGAGAGCTGGCTGCAGGGAAGCCCCCATATTTTTTCCGTGTAATTAAGCATGTTGAATTCGGCCAGGGTTTGACCGAATTTGGATACCACGTATTCCTCGAAGTTTTCGGGTTCACGGCGGGGTTTTATTTTTTCCATTCCGTAGTCGAGGACGGCCCGGAATGCCTGGAAGAGGCCCATGGTGAGGAGCGCGCTTTTGAGTTCCACGGGGTAGTGGTAGAATTTTCCGTCAATGTAGAATCGGGTGTGGCGGTTGACTTTGATCCATTTTTCGTGGAGGAGGTCTTCGATGAATTCGTAAAGGTATTGGTTTTGGCTGAAGAACCGGTGGGGACCGTTGTCCGTGCGGAATTTCCCGAACTGGTATGTTTTGGCGAGTCCGCCGACCTGGGCTGATTTTTCGATGAGGCGGAAGTTTTTGCCGGCGCGGTGCAGTTCCATGGCGCAGGCCATTCCGGCGGGTCCGGCGCCGAGAATGACGATTTCATCGGGCATAGGGTTCTTGTTGCTCCTAGGTTTTTTTAATGGAATGGGGATTGAGGGGTGATCGGACCGGGTGGGATTTGAACCCACGACCTTTTCCTTAGGAGAGAACTGCGCTATCCAGGCTGCGCTACCGGTCCCTGTTTATGTTGGCTTCAAAAAACCTTTTTAACCAGTTGGGATTTAGTTGATGCGATGGAATCCAAGTACAAGGTTGCCCTGATTGCGGGTGTGTTGGGCCTTTTGTTTGTTTTGTTCCTGGTGTTTGTGCTGGTGGTGGGTGCCGGATTTTATTTCCTGGTCTGGGTTCCTTCCCAGACGGGTTCCGGGGACTCGAACGCATCCCTTTCCTCCAATGATTCTGTTGGACCATCATCGGATGATTTGGTTCCGCCGGAGCCGGATGTTAATGCGCCGCCGGTTACTCCGCCTCCTGTGACTCCTCCGCCGGTTACTCCGCCGCCTCCGGCCGAGCCCGTGAAGCTTTCCGGTTTTCAGGTGAGTGAGTTTGAGACGGCCTGCCTGGAGGATCCAACGGTGGGGGGAACGAATGGGGTGGCGGTCCGGGCGTTCAAGCTCAAGAACGTTTCGGTTACGGACTTTAATCTGAGCGGATTGGTGCGGGTGGATGTGAATAAGGGTTCCTGGAGTGATTCCCTGCAGTTTCAGAAGAAGCTCTTTTTGAAGCCGCTGGATTCCAAGCGGTTTGGTTTTGTGGAAGCTTCCCGTGCCTATCTTTATCTGGGTTCCAGTGGTTCTTTCACGCTGCACCTTGCTTTGCCGGACAATAAGTACCTGGAGTTCTCGCCTTCCGTGACCCAGACCTGTTAGTGAATTGCGGGGGTGGTGGAATGAATTTGTCGCCGATTATTGAAGTGAAGGACCTGGTCCGGAAATTTAATTCTTTTGTTGCGGTTGATTCCGTTTCTTTTGAGGTGAACCGGGGGGAAATTTTTGCTTTTCTGGGCCCGAATGGGGCAGGCAAGACCACTACGATTAAGATGCTGACCACGTTGCTGGATCCCACTTCCGGCATAATTCGGGTGAATGGGTTTGATTCGTCGGAAAAGGACGAAATCCGCAGTTCGTTCGGGATTGTCTTTCAGGATCCCAGCCTGGATGACGAGCTGACGGCTTACGAGAATATGGAGTTTCATGGGGCGTTGTATGGTGTTGAAAAGGCGGAGCTTGTGCCTAAAATCGATTCGCTTCTGGTGCTGGTTGACCTGCATGCGCGCCGGAATGATCTGGTGAAGACTTTTTCGGGCGGAATGAAGCGCCGCCTGGAGATTGCGCGTGCCCTCATTCATGCTCCACAGATTCTTTTCCTCGATGAGCCCACCATCGGGCTGGATCCGCAGACGCGTAATCACATGTGGAATTACGTTAAGAATCTCAATCAGAGCCGGGGGATGACCGTTTTTTTTACCACCCATTACATGGAGGAGGCCGAAAGGGTTTCCGGCCGTGTGGCCGTCATTGATCGCGGAAAAATCATCACGGTGGGAACCCCGCAGGAAATCAGGGAATCCACCAGTTCCGGTTCGCTGGAGGAGGCGTTTCTGAAGCTTACGGGTCACTCCATCCGCGAGGAAGAGGCTTCGGCCGCGGAAGGCATGCGCATGCAGCGGCGGATGTGGGGACGATGACTTCGGTTCTTTTCATGATGTGGCTGCGCCAATTGAAACGCTATTGGCGTTCCAAGCCCCGCATGATCGGTTCGCTGGGTCAGCCCCTTCTTTTTTTGCTGGCGTTGGGGTTTGGGTTTGGCCCCATTTTCGAGAAGGCCGGCGGGGGCAGCTACATTCAGTTCATTGCGCCCGGCATCATTGCCATGAGCATTCTGTTTAGCGCCATGTTTTCGGGCATTGAGGTTATCTGGGACCGTCAGTTCGGGTTCCTCAAGGAAACCCTGGTGGCGCCCGTTCCGCGGTGGAAAATCATGCTGGGCCGCGTATTGGGCGGGGCCAGTGTGGCCTGCATGCAGGGTCTCATTGTTTTTGCGGTCTGCCTGCTGATCGGGTTTCGGCCTACTGACTTGGCGGGCATTCCGCTTTCATTCGTCTTCATGTTTCTGATTGCCATGTTTTTTACCGCGCTGGGAACCGCGATTGCTTCTTTGCTGGAGGACATGCAGGCGTTTCCGCTGATTATGAATTTTCTGGTGATGCCGGTATTCTTTCTTTCCGGGGCCTTGTTTCCCATTGAAGGGCTTTCGGGAATCATCAAAACGGTTACCTTGCTTGACCCGCTCTCGTATGGGGTGGATGGGCTGCGTGCTTCCCTGACGGGCATTTCCCATATTGGCCTGGTTGCGGACTTTCTGGTGATGCTGGTGCTGACATTGGTGACACTGGCGGTGGGTGCCAGGATATTTTCCCGGATACAGATTTAGCGGTTTTTCTCATTCCGATTTCTGGCTTTTTTTTCGTTCCCTTCGTAGAAAATGATTTTCACGTTTTCTTCGGTGATGAGTCCTTCCGTGATGGCTTCCTCTATTTTGGGCCTGACGCGCTCGATGTTTTCCTTCGTGTCCGTGACTTCGATGAGGATGGGCAGGTCCGTGGACAGGCGGAGGATTGAGGTGGAGTGAATGCGGCTGGTTTTTCCGAAACCGGTGATTCCCCTGACCACGGTGGCTCCGGCAATCCCTTCTTTTTTGAGCATTTCCACGATGTAGCGGTATAATGGTTTTCCTTCAAATGAGTCTTCTTCCCCGATGAAGATCCGCAGCAGGATGGCTTCCGATTCTTTTTTCATTCACATCCCTCCGATTTTCAGCACGGCCAGTTTGGCCAGGTATACTGCAAAAATGGTGAGCAGGATTGTTCCGGCCACGTTGATTCCGAACAGGACCCAGTTATTCTGTTCCATGAGCCGGAATGATTCGTAGCTGAACGTGGACATGGTGGTGAAGGCGCCCAGGAACCCGATGGTCAGAAAGACACGGGTTTCTTCGCTGAAAAATCCCAGGTACTCGGATGAATACATGATGAGGCCCAAAAGAAGGCTCCCGGAAAAATTAACGGTCAGGGTTCCCAGCGGAAAGGCGGTGATGCCGTTCTGGATCCATCCGCCCACCAGGTAGCGGGCAATGGCACCCAGGAATCCGCCGATGCCGATCAGCCAGATCAGGTACATGCATACTTTCCCGCTGATTTGATTTTAAAAATAATGGGTCCGCAAAAGCGTTTTCTTTTTAACCGCTTTCCTGCTGGTGAATGGTCAATGCTGGGCAAATGGGATTCCGGGAAGGCCATTCTGATTATTTACGGGCTGGCTGCATGCACGGCCGTGTTTGCCGTTTTCACCATTCTTTACCAGTATGTGGCCGCCTGGAGTTCCTGGCAGGATGTGGTTTCCGCGTTTTCGAACGAACGCATTCTGGTGGCTTTGGGATTAAGCGTCACTTCCTCGTTTGCCACCGCTTTTCTGGCATTGGTTTTCGGGATTCCGTTGGCGTACGTGTTTGCCACCCGGTCTTTTCCGGCCAGGAATCTGATTGAAACCCTGGTGGTGGATGTTCCGCAGACCTTTCCTCCCATCGCGGAGGGGATGATTTTGTTGCTGATGCTGGGTCCGGCTTCCCCGTTTCATGTGAACCTGGCTTTCACTTTTTCGGCGCTGGTGATTGCCAAATTCTTCATTTCGGCCCCTTTTGTGATATCGTATGTGGGCCGGCGGTTTCGGGAAATCCGGAAATCGGGGATTGATTTTACGGCCCGTTCCCTGGGTGCCAGTCCTTTTCAGGTATTGGTAACCATTTATCTTCCGTTGTCTTTTAGGGAAATTGCCGCAGGTACGGCCCTATGCTGGGCCCGGGCCATGGGTGAACTGGGCGGGACACTTATTTTTGCGGGGGTTATTCCCGGAAAAACGGAAACCATTCCCACGTATATTTCGGTTTCTTCGGCCATGACGGCTTCGGCCCTGGCGGCCACCATTCTGGCCACGAGCGCTTCCACGCTGGCATTGGTTTCCTTTAAGCGCATCACTTCCACTGCGGAGAGGGGCTTCAAATGACTGGTTTGTCCATTCAGGGAATTAGCGTGGGTTATGGCGCGCAAAAGGTGCTTGATCAGTTCTCGCTGGATGTTTTGCCCGCCCAGACCCTGGTGTTGATGGGTCCGTCCGGGACCGGGAAGAGCACGCTCCTGCACGCCGTTCTGGGCCTGGTCGTTCCGAAGGAAGGGCGCATTATGCTGAATGGAACCGATATTACGGTTACGCCGATGGAAAAACGAAACATTGGTTTTTTGCCCCAGGATTATGGTTTGTTTCCCCATCTGAACGTGCTTGAAAACGTGGTTTATGGTCTGGCCATGAGGCATGTGAGTGAAAAAGAGCGGGAATGGATGGGTGTCCGGATGCTGGGTTTGGTGGAGCTTTCCGGGTTTGAAAACAAAAAGATTCAGGAGCTTTCCGGGGGTCAGCGCCAGCGGGTGGCTTTGGCCCGTGCGCTGGCTATTGGGCCTTCGCTTCTTTTGCTGGATGAACCGCTTTCCGGCATTGATCAGGTCACCAAGCTTGAGGTGGCCACCCAGTTAAAACGGCTGTTTCAGAAACTGGAGATTCCCGTCATTCTGGTTACGCATAGTCCGGAGGAAGCCTTCTTTTTCGGGGAGCATGTGGCCATTCTGATGGATGGAAAAATCGTGCAGTCCGGAAAGATTCAGGATGTTCTTCGGTTGCCTCAAACGCCTCTTGTCCGGAGACTGCTGCTTCCGTTCAATACTGAATAAGGAATCAACCGGAAGACATTCCGGGTTTGTTGAGTGAAACGGTTTATTTTTTCCATTCCGTGATTTTGGAAAGGGTGCTGACCAGCCGGTCGATTTCTTCACGGGTGGTGTAGAGGTAGAAGCTGGCCCGGCAGAGTCCGGCGGGGTTGATTTTGTTCACAAATGGCTGGGCGCAGTGCATGCCGCTTCGGATGGCGATGTTTTCCAGTTGGTCGAGGGCAAGCGCCACTTCGTGGGCGGGAATTCCGTTGACTTCAAAGAGGATGGTTCCGCCCTGTTTCTGGGGGTCCTGGGGGCCGTGCACGGTGATAGCGGGATTTTTTTTCATTTCTTCGAGGGCGTAGGCCGTGAGTTTCTGTTCGTGGGCTTTGATGGAATT
>JACRDJ010000071.1 GCA_016218635.1 Candidatus Iainarchaeum sp. | reverse complement strand
TTCTTCAAAATCCATTCCGAATTCCTTGGCGCCCTGAATGATGAATTCAATGGGCTCCTCCAGGCTCACGTACACGCCGGGTTCATTCTGGTGAATGGCTCCTTCATAGAGAAATTGCCAGGAGAAAACAGTTTTACCGGAACCGGGATCCCCGCTTAATGCCACGAGATTTCCCTGGGGAATTCCTCCTCCAACCAAGGGATCAAATCCAGGTATTCCCGATTGAACCCGCGGGAGTTCAACTGTCTTAGGCATATAAAGTCGTACTCACAGTGGATGATATTACCCTGCACTATCTTTAAAATGATTCCGAACCCGCAGCGGTTCTTTTATTTAAATCCTCCCGGATTCATTATTTTTCACAGAATTCGCCGATAAATGCCGTTTATTGACGGGTTGACTGCATTTTGAATGGCCCAGGATAGCAACCTTTAAATATCATTTAACGCCTATAGTAACATGTTTATCCTAAATTTCAGAGGAGGTGAAAGAATGAATTCAAAGGGACAATCTGCTCTGGAATACCTGATGACCTACGGCTGGGCACTGGTTGTTATTGTAATTGTTGTGGCTGCTCTGGTGGTATTTGGTGTGTTCTCTACGCCTACCAACTGTTCGCCGCTGACCGGACGCCTGCTCCTCAAGGACTTTTCAGTGACTTCCGGGGGCATTGATCTGGCCATTCAGAACAACTCCACAGGAACGATTACAGGAATTACCCTGTCCTCGTCTGGCCTGACTGCGGCAGGCACCAACCCCGCTTCATTGGGTGTAGGTGACTCCAACGCGTTCTCCTTGACCGGAACGTTAAGCGGAAGCGTCAATCAGGCGGTAACCGTGTCGTACAATAGTGCGGACGGGTTAACCAAGACCGAGACCACGACCTGTGTGGCAAACATTGCGTAAGCAAGTTGAAAAGGAAGCCTTCGGGCTTCCTTTCTTTTTTCTTTTCAGCCAATGAGCCCGGAGAACATGGTGTGCAGGATGAACTGCACGAAGTAAAATACCGCGAAGGCAATGAGTGCAATCACCGGGAATTTTTTGAGTCCGTCGGATTCCTTTCCGGTGTTGATGACCCCGATGGTCAGCGAGGAAAAAAGCGCGGTCATCAGAAGCAGGAGTGTGGTAAAAAAGGAAATGAATTCCGGGGTGACGCCGGCTGCGCTGCCGGACTGGGTCATTAATCCGGAGGCGATTCCAAGCCGGGCCATTCCGCCGGAGGAATTGATGCCATCCAGAGAGGGCAGTGCGCCTGTCTGGGCGTTGAGTATCTGTACAATGAAGGTCGTGATGCCGAACAGAATGGGGGCGCCCAGCGCGGCGGCAAAGAAAATGAGGAGCACGTACATGGAGATGTTGGCCCGGATTTCTTCGCGCATGACGTTTTGGTTCCGCAGGTCGTCTGCCAGCTGTTCGAGCAGGTCCGCAATCTGTCCTCCGGAAGTGATTCCTTTGGATATGAGCCAGAGGGTTCGTTCAAGCACCTTGGAGGAAATGGTTTGAGGAATCTCCAGCAGTGCATTTTCCACGCGGATTCCGACCATGATTTTTTTGCTGGTTTCCTGCAGGGCGATGCAGAGGGGGCCGAATTCGGGGCGTGCTGAAATGAAGAGGGCGCGTTCGGTGGTGAGTCCGGAGCGGATGTTGGAGGAGACCAGTTGTAAGGCGTCCGGAAGGACTTTTTCGGCAAACCGCGCATTGTTTTCGGCAATGAGGGTGAGCCAGAAGTAGGTCAGTCCCAGCAGAAACAGGAAGAGCACCGGGAAAGTCACTATTTCAGGCAGGAAGAAAAAGTAGCGGAGGTTGAGGGCGATTCCGGCGCAAAGGAGCCCGGTGTAGAGTACCATGAATCCGGCAAACCGCTTGGCTTCCATGGAGATGCCGGCATACACGAGTTTTTCGTTTATTTTAAGCAGGAGCGAAGCGGGCAGCATGGAGGCGATGCGTTCGTACATTATTCGTCCCCCAGCAGGTTGGGGCGTTTTAATTTAAGCATGCCCAGGTACATGAACTGGGAGATGGCCAGTCCGGCCAACAGGGCCCAGAACATGAGTTCCGAGAAGGAAATCTGGGGAAAGGTTCCCAGGATCACCATGAATGTAACGCCGAGGGCGGGAATGATGACGCCCATCATCATGTACATCAGGGAAAGAATTCCCAGGGACGCCCCGTATTTCTTGATCTGAATCTGCTGTTCCTTGGTCAGGGAAGTCACGATCTCCCGCATGACGTCGTTGATGTCGGCACCGCCTTTCATGCCGCCGGTGAGCTGCCAGATGACTTTGCGGAGGTAGGGGGAGGGATTGCGGGCGGCCATTCTCTGTAAAGCTTCTTCCTCGAGTTCGCCGGTGGAGATTTCATCCAGAGTGGCCCTGAATTCCTGGCTGAGCACGCCAAAGTCACGGGAAGCCACCATGTTCATGGCCGTAAAGAGATCCACGCCGGAACGGAGTTCCACCATGATGGTGCGCAGGGCAAACACGAGGTTGCGTTCAATTTCGCGGACTTTTTTTTTAACCCGAATCCGGGGATAGAGGGTGATCTGGACGAATACCGGCAGTGCCAGGATGGCGCCGGCGGTGGGGGGCAGGAAGAGGATGGCTTTGGGGGCCAGTTTGGATACGAAGACTGCGGAAATTCCGGTGAGGAGAACGAAATAAAATCCGCTGACGAATAAGGCGATGGTGGTGTATTCGTCGGCATCGGTTTTCAGGTCGGCCTGCCCGAGCTCAATCCCGAGGTAAGGAAAGGAATGGGCGAGACTGGCACCGAGTCCGGCCAGCGGGCTACTGAGCCGTTTCATGAGCGGATAGGGCAGGGGGGAAAATGGAATCGTGGGCGCGGAAAGGGATTTCATTCCAGAAACTCCGGTTTTTGTTTCTTTTCCGCCAATGAAAGAATGCTGGCCGGATCGCGGTAATAGTGGGCCATGACGTTTCCGACATCGTTTACCTGACGGATACCCATCGTTACCATCCAGTCCAGTATTTTTTTCTTGGAGATGAGGTCTTCGTCGATTTCTTTCCGGCTGAGTCCGGTGTGCAGGGTGATTTCGTCGTGAAGGCGGATGCTTTCGGCGTTGCGTGAAATGGTGTCGTTGTCGGGCCGCCACCGGTAAAGGATGTTGGCTTTGACCTCGTTTTTTCCACTCGAGCGGTCGGGGATGAATTCGGCCACCTGAAGGGTGCGGCGTAGTCCCAGCATGCGGTTACGAAAGCAGATGACGTTAAGGTGCACGACTTCAAGCATGGTGGACGGAATGTTGAGGGGCGGATTGGTAAGGCGACGAATGGTTTCATCCGCGGTGTTGGCGTGAAAAGTGGTGTAGGCCGAGTGGCCGGTGTGCATTCCTTCAAAGAGGACTTCCGCTTCTTCCTGGCGGCGGATTTCCCCCACAATAATGCGGTCGGGACGCATCCGGAGGGAATTAACCAGCAGATCCAGCAGGGTGATGCCGCCTTTTCCTTCGGGGTTGGGTTCGCGGGTGGTTAAGGGAACCCAGTGGAGATAGGAGGGAAGGACCAGTTCGCGGGTGTCTTCCAGGGAAAGCACCCGGTGATAGGGCTGAATGAAGGGGAGCACGGCGTTCATGAAGGAGGTTTTCCCGCTGGCGGTTCCTCCCGATATGACCACGTTCATCTCATATTGCATCATCAGCCAGATGAGCGCCATGACTTCGCCGGAGGTGGTGTTGTTTTTGATAAAATCCGGCGCGGTCCAGGGGTCTCTGCGGAACCGGCGGATGGTAATCGTATTGCCCTTGGTGGAGATCGGAAAGAGCGTGGCATTCACGCGGTCGCCGGAAATCAGGTGGGCATCGA
>JACRDJ010000004.1 GCA_016218635.1 Candidatus Iainarchaeum sp. | reverse complement strand
TTCATGCGCACATTCCTCGCTGAAATGGATACCGGAAATCCTTTTACGTGTTTCCCGCAATACACTACTTTGCCGGAGTAACGGAAATTTCCGTTCAGAATGCTTTTGCGCTCCCGCAAAATGTAGGAATAATTGCGTTCATCAATCAGCAGGATTCCGCCGGGGCGAAGCACTTTCCGGAATTCCCGCAATGCGCGGAGCCGGTCCTTTTTATGGAACAGGTAGGTGAGCGAATTGCCCAGGCACAGCACGGCATCAAAAGAGTTTTCCCCCGCCTGCCGGCTTAACGAACGCCAGTCCGAACGCGTTACGGAAAGGTTCACCTTCTCCTGGCGAGCATTCTCCAATGCCTTGCGCAGAAATTCATCATCAACCTCGTTGCTGACCACTTCAAAACCTTCATGGAGCAGGAAAATGGAATCACATCCGTCACCCAGTGCGGCATTCAGAATCCGGTGGCAGGCGTTATCCGAAAGCGTGCGCACCAGAAAACCATTCTCACCGCTACGGCGCCCCTCCCAGTCCACAAAATCGCTCCAGAAATCAACCAACGCAGCCGAATGCAAAAAAGTACCCATATAACCAAACTCCGTGAATAATAGACGCAATTTAACTTAATTAATCTATTAAAAAGTTTTTCAGCCAAAATGATAAAATATTAAGGTAATAATAGCATAATTCACTAATGTCAATCATTTCATTTGATTTTCCGGAACTGGACAAAAAGGACCGGGAAATATTGTTTGAGCTGGACAAAAATGCCCGCCAGAGCAGCAGCCGGATTGCGGAAAAAACGGGCCTCAACAAGAATGTAGTGAATTACCGAATCCATAAGCTGATGCAATCCGGAATCGTGGAAGGGTTCTACACCGTCATTGACAGTGCCCGGCTGGGGTTCTCCAGTTTCCGCACCTACGCCAAACTCCAGTTTGTATCCGGCGAAAAGAAAAAAGAAATCATTTCCTGGCTGGTGGCGCACCCAAGAACCTGGTGGGTGGGGGAAATTGAGGGGGAATGGGACCTGGTGTTCCTGGTGTGGGTGAAGAGCACGGCCGAATTAAGGGAGTTCTGGTTTTCGTTCATGGAAAAATTCCAGCCATTCATCCAGGAAAAAGAAATCATGCCCTACACCAAAATCCATGACTTCAGTTACGCATTCTTTGATCCGGAAAAAACCGCGGAGCGAAGCATTCAGGAAGTCGGGCCATCCGAGCCCGTGGAATTAACCGAAACGGAAACAAAAGTCCTTCCGTTCATTGCCGCCCATGCCCGCCGGCCCACTGTGGAAATCGCGAAAGCCACCGGGCTCACCCCCGTGCAGGTAAAGTACGCCCTCCGGCAGCTTAAGGAAAAAAAAGTGATTTTGGGATTCCGAACCAAAATCAGCTTTTCCAGGCTCGGGCTCACCCACTATAAGGCCAACTTTGACCTCAAGGACCGTTCCCCTTATCCGGCCATGCTGGCATTCGCTCAATCAAAGTCCAACGTCATCTACGTGGACGAAAGCATCGGGTTCGCGGACTTTGAAATGGAACTGGTCGTGCAAAAACACGCGGAATTCCAGGGCCTCGTGGACGAATTCAGGGAAAAATTCGCCGAAAGCATCCGGGACTACCATTACTTCGTGTTCCGCACATTCGACAAAATCAATTACTCGCCGATGCAGTAAATGTTCATCCAACCAAAAGCAGCCGGTCCAGCGCATTCACCCCCCTCGGAGGGACGGCCAGCGAAAAGAATAACTTTTTATTATGAAAGATAATAGAATATAATGGTGATCCAGAATGGTGCAGTCGGTGATAACGCTGGAAGAGCATCCAGACCGTGTGGTGAGCATCGTAAAAGGGAAATACGGCCTCAAAAACAAGTCAGATGCCATCAACTTCATTGTTCGGAAATATGAACAGGAGTTTCTGGAACCCGAGTTAAGGCCCGAATACCAAGAAGAACTGCTCAGGATAGACCAAGGGAAATTCAGGAAATTTTCCGGCGTTCAGGAGCTGCGCAGGAAACTTTCCCATGACTGAATTTGACGTCAGCGAAAAGCTGGAAAAAATCCTGCAGAAACTTTCCAGGAAAGACAAAATACGGCTTGAGGCCGCGCTCAAAAAAATGGATGAGATAGCGTCCAGTCCGGACATTGAACACTACAAGAATCTCTCGCATGCCATGAAGGAGTTCAAGCGCGTCCACATTGACACCCATTTCGTGCTGATATTCAAATTCGACAAAAAAAGCGGGAAAGTATGGTTTGAAGACCTGCAGCACCATGATGACATTTACCGCAGGTAATCATCCGACTGAAAGCATCCGGTCCAGCGCATTCATCGCTTTCCGGCGCACGGACTCATCCACTTTGATTTCGTGCTCGCCTTTGAGCAGCGCGCGGAGAACGCCTTCGAGCGTAATGCGCTTCATGTACGGGCACATGGCACATGGAACAATGAATTCCCGGTCCGGAAACTGCACGCGGAGCAAATCGCCCATTCCGCACTCCGTGACCACCATGAACTGCTTGGCGAGGCTCTTGTCCACAAAGTCCGCCATTTTTCCGGTGGAACCCACATAATCGGCGAGCGCCGCCACTTCCGGAGAACACTCAATATGGGCCATTGTCTGTGCCTGCGGGTAAAGCTTCTTAAAAGAAGCAATCTGGTGGGCGGTGAAGGTCTCGTGCACAATGCAGAGCGCATTATGGGAAATGAGCTTTTTCTTCGTTTCCTTCTGGAGGTTGGCGGCCATGAATTGGTCGGGAATAAAGATGATTTCCTGCTCCGGAAAGGATTCGATGACTTTCAATGCATTCCCGGACGTGCAGACCGCGTCGGATTCCGCCTTGGTTTCCGCGTACGAATTGATGTAGCACACAACGGGCGCGCCCGGATGCTTTATTTTGAGTGCCCACACGTCGGCGGCCGAAATTCCTTCCGCCAGCGAACAGCCAGCCTTCAAATCAGGCAAAAGCACTTTTTTCTGCGGAGAAAGCATTTTGGCGGTCTCCGCCATGAACCTCACCCCGCAGAACACAATCACGTCCGCATCCGATTCCCTGGCCTTGCGGGAGAGATAAAGCGAGTCTCCCACGTAATCCGCCACTCCGTAAATGATGTCGGCGGTCTGGTAATTGTGCGCCAGAATCACCGCGTTCTTTTCCTTTTTTAACCGGTTGATTTCGAGGGTCAGCTCCGCCAACTGCGCACACTGTTCGCGGGAATACTTCAGGCGCCCACGCGATGCAAGCAGACGGGCGGCTTCCGATTCAACGGACAGGGTTGTCTGAATTCCCATACGAAGTGTCCGTCCCCAAGGCATTTTAAGGAAAATGGTTCAGTTCAAGAAGTCCGAAAAGGAAAAAATTTAATTAAGGAAACCCCGTGTATATTTCATGCGCATGATGCAATACGGAGTTGTTGGAATCCTTGCACTGGTGCTGTTTTCCGGGTGCATTACGCCGCGGGAAAATGGGGCGCCGGAGAAGGTTCCGGTGAACGATTTCTTGCCGGAACCGCAGAAAAGCCCGGAAGCATCCGGACAGCATATCGCAGACACCGGAAATAAAAAAACCACTGACCCGGCTTTGGAGGGACTTAAAGCAGAGCTGCAAGTGGCCCTGGCATCCGGCGGAATATCACCCGAAAAGTACACGGAAATAGAAAACCGGTCCGGTATTTTGAAGCGCAGGGGTACACGGAGGAAACCAAAGAGCTCCGGAACCTGCTTGCCCGATTAAGCGTTGGCGGGCAAGAGAAACCAACCAGGACACCGGAAGGGACCGGGAAAGACGAAGGAAAAGAACCGGGAAACGGCCCGGTTGAAAAAACTCCGGAAACAGTCACCTGGAGATATACGGATGGAAAGTGGAAACCGCAAGGGAAACCCACCGCCTGTCCGGAGCCACTGGTATTCCAGGCGCCCGTGAACCTGGATCTGGCGACCGCAATCCTGTATCCAGGACAGGAAAGAGGGGGCGACTTCAAACCGCACGGGGGTTTCCGGACGGATAAGACGGATGGCCCCGTGGAAGTAACCGCGCCCCTTGAAGGGTATGTCTGGCGGGCGGCCCGCTTTATTGACAGCGCAGGAATCCATTACATGTTTGACGTCGTAAACGAATGCGGAATCAGGTACCGGTTAGGACACCTGGGCGCATTGCCTCCGAAGTTTCAGGCAATTGCGGATTCGCTTCCGGAACCCAAACTGAACGACTCGCGGACGACCGAAGTAAAACCGGTTTTCGTACAGGCGGGCGAAATCATCGCAACCGACACCCAGGAATCCACGGAATTTGACTGGGGAGTCTATGACCTGCGCCACGAGAATGAAGCGGCCCGGGATTCCCGCTTCCGGGAAGCACATTCGGACGAACCGGACCAGGCCTACCATGCCCTATGCTGGCTGAACTATCTCCCGAAGGACCAACAGGCGGTTGTGAAAGCCCTTCCCGGAGGAGATGGCAAGTCAGGAAAGAACAGCACGTACTGTTAGCTGCGCCAGGCACGTTCGCCTAATTACGGTTGCAGCCTAAACCAACTGAGTTGGGCGCCGTCTCCACGGAAAGGATAAATACCCATCAAAGAAAGTATTAGGTATGACCCCATTGAATCCACGCAGAATTCTTCCGCTGAAAATCCGCCGGAAACTTCGCGAAACAGGAGTGAATATCAAACAGGCCGCAGCGGAAGCGTTTCAGAAAATAAACCCGGAAGGCCGGGGACATCATCCGACTGCCAGCAGAGAGATTCTACGGAAGCACGGAGGGATCTTCCTGGCTACGTTTCCCAAAAAAGGGCCGGTGGGAAGAAACCGGGAACTGTCCCTTGAATTAACGCCCAGTGAAGGCGAGTCTCCCCTGGCCCTGGCCATTACGGACCCGGCCTGGCCCGGAAAAAAAGCGCAGGCCAAACTGGGTTTTGAATCCGGAACCGTAATCGTGGAACGGTTCAGCGGGCCTGAAAAAATGCATAAGGATCCTCCCGCATACAGCACGATTAAAGAAGCCGAAAAGATCAGGAACGAACTGGGAGAGCCCTGGCAGAAATTCCTGCTGGATGAGCTTGAACACCATGCCCGGGAAACCGGGATGAATGCAGTAAAGATAAGGGACCCTGCCACCAGCCCGTTTTTCTGGAATAAACCGGTTTATCCCCCGCTGCCGGCTCCGGAGGAAATAAAAATTCTCGCCCGCATGCGTTTCCTGCGGAAACAACTGGAACTGGGACGAACGGCCCAGGCCAGAACCGAGGAAATCAAATTGCTGAATGAAATGAAAAATAATCCGCACGAGCCCGAGGAAGTTAAAGAAACACTTCAAACGCTGCTGATTGACAGGAAAAAGAACCGTGTCACGTTTCAGGGAATCGTGGACCGAAAAACCCCTTCCAAAGAATGGACGGCGTTCTGGAATCGCATTAATAGCGGAATCAGGGCCCGACGGGAAATGGAAGTATTCCGCCGCCGCGACAGAAGCAATCATGCGCTCATCGCCAAAGCCAACGGCTACCGAAAAGAAGGCGATTTCTGGGTCAAGCGCCTGAGTGGTGCCTGAGCGAAGGATTTTTTTAATGCTGGGAACAGAATGAATCCGGCAATGACGAGGTTAACATGCCACAAAATGTTGGGTGTTAGCAACGGCCTTCAAAATTTTTGTTCCCTGCATTGTAAATAGAAAATAAATAGTTCGTATTTTAACCATTGCTCCGACGGTCATTGCCGAAGCCAAAAACGGCACGGAACAAAGCCAAAGAACAAGCGCAAAATTTCCGAAAAATTTTTCTTTATATTGGCAAAATGTTCTTTATAAAGAAAAAGCAATGCCCAGTTAGAGCACTGGTTTTCCTTTTCAAAAACGAATTAAAACGTCCCTTTAATTTATTGGCCTGTCTTCTATTATTGTTGATGGGTAAGGCTCTGTAAGTCTTGTTATTTGCTGTTTACCTATTTTTGCCGGATCATAAACTATTTTTGCGGTTCCCGTCTGTGCTATATAATCGGTTATTTTTATTTCCGCCGACTGTATTCCGGGAGTTTTGTTGATTACGGATTGGTTGCCATAAACGCAACTTTCGCACCATAGCCCTTCAATGCTTAATTCCATCTGCCTTAACTCGCTCTTTTGGCCTGCCGCGGTTAATGCTGTTTGTGTTGTGTTTGGCTGGGTTTGGTTGACGCAGCCTGGCAAAATTAAAAACACGAGCAGTGCCAAGATTGCAATCTGTTTCATTTTATGTACTCCCGAAAAGTTTTTGCGCCAAAAATGGCACTAGAACAAATTTCACCACAAAATATACGACAAGCATTATCAGCAAAGAGAGAATAATTGTTTTCCAGTTTGATTTTACCCCTTCGATGTTGCAGCAGTTTTTTTTCTTTAAGTAAAAGTATGTGGCAATTGCAAGAAAGATTAATGCGATTATTAGGAAAAATTCACCATAAAAACCAATGTACAAGCCAAGGGT
>JACRDJ010000072.1 GCA_016218635.1 Candidatus Iainarchaeum sp. | reverse complement strand
GGAAAAAGCCCGGATTCCCTGGAATGCGAAGTTCAGGGCATATGCCAGCAAAATGATGCCCGCAAGGCGGGAAACTCCCTGTAGGTAGTGGGCGGGGATTTTTTTCCGGGTGAAATGAACGATTCCCGCCAAAGGCACCTGGAATAAGGGAAATCCGAGTCCGATGAAGAGAATGTTCGTGTATGCGTTCACGGGTTCCATTCCGGCCAGGTATGAGGCCGAAATGCCGGCCCATAACGCCATGTCAATGGGGTTGGTTAAGGCAATTCCGAGTCCGGTAAGGAATGCGTGGCGGCCGGTTTGGGGAAGCGCTTCTTTTTCTTCAATGGATTGCGGGGATACTTTCCATGCATTGAATGCCAGCCACCCCATAAGTGCGGCCGTGAGAAAAAAGAAAAACGGCTTGAACGCCGGGGCATTGAGGAGACTGCTGGCGCCCGTGAAAATCACGGCCAACAGAACGGTGGTTCCGGTGAATGCCCCCAGTGCGAGCAGGGCCCCGTTGGAGAATCCTTTCGTGAGCGTTCTGCGGATGAGTTCCAGCACCACGGGCCCTGGAATGGCCGCAAACGAGAAACCAATGAGGATGCTTTGCAGGATCATGGATTATTCCTTATCCAGACGGACTTAAAACTCACTTAATCCAGATCATCCGGTTTAAACTTGTGCCCGCATTCGCATTTTCCGTCCACTTTTTCCTGGCTTTGGTGAGAGCGGATTGTGCTTGCGCCTGTTGAACCCTTGGTTCTGAATTCGTAATAATCCCAGGGGAACCACAGAACAGTGTTTTTGGTTCCACAGTTTGGGCATTTGACTTCGATTTTTTGTGGAGTTCTGACCATTCAATCACCTGTTTTAACGGTGGGTTTAGATGGCTTAAAAAAGGCTTTAAAACTTTATAAAACTACTGAAGCGGGTACTGACACGAAATGGCTGCCGTTCCTGTGTTGGCTTGATGCCGCTTAAGGTTTCGCTTTCCGCACCGGCATTGAGCCCTCCATAGTTTAAAAAGGGGAATTTACCACGATCCTTTCCTGAATGGGAAATCAATGGTAAATGACACAAGATATATTGTGTTGCTGTTTCTTGATGGCGAATTACGTAACTGTTTTTTAACCGGGAAGGAGATAAACAAAAATCCGGATTTTGTGGAGGCGAGCAGATCGTGTTCCCAAGAGGAAGTGGTAGTTTTACACAATAATGCACGAAACCGATCACGTTTGACACGATTGGTAGACAAGATAAAAACAACAAGTGAGGACAGTAGATAACCGAATTAATAAATACTCTGAATGAACTAATAGCTACAGACATTAATTTTTGTCCGGCACCATAAAGATTATGCACTTATCACTCTATGAACCAACTGCTATGGCCAAGTATGCCAGCAAGTCACAGCGTATGAGAGTGCTTACGGAATCATGGTTTGGTTCCCAGATGTACTGTCCGAATTGCCTAAACCCGGCATTAAATCAAAAAAAGAATAATACGAAGGCAGTGGATTTCTCTTGTTTAGATTGTACGCATATATTCCAACTTAAAAGCCAAAGCAAGCCCGTAGGTAGGAAGGTGGTTGATGGAGCATTTGAGTCCATGATTGAATGTGTTAAACAAAACAAATCACCGGATTTTTTCTTCATGGAATACAATCCAAGCGAATTGATTGTCCGTAATCTTTTACTCACCCCAAGGTTCTTTATCACTCCAACAATAATAGAGAAACGAAAACCACTTGGAGAAAATGCCAGGCGAGCCGGGTGGGTTGGATGCAATGTTCTTTTCTCTAAACTTCCTGAAGAAGCGCGCATCCCGGTAATTAAATGTGAAGTTCCAATAGAACCGGAAAAGGTGCAAAAAAGGTATAAATCATTGGATTTCCTGGACTCGAAAAACAATCTGAATCGCGGCTGGATTTCAGATATACTGTATTTTGTGCATAGAATCGGGAAAAAACAGTTTAGTCTTTCGGAAATATATCGGTTTGAATCAGAATTAAAGGAATTACATCCCGAAAATTCACACATTAGGGATAAGATGCGTCAACAAATGCAATTTTTACGTGATAAAGGTGTCTTGAAATTCCATGGCAATGGTAATTACGAGTTATCGGAGTGAATATACTGACTCGGGAAAGAACTCATTTTCTCTATTAACACGCATTCAAAACACTTTTAACCCCTACCTTTACCTGCTGTCATTTGAGTCTGGGTTTCCATTCCTTGATGCCGGCCTGCACCTGCTCAAAATCCGTTTCGATTCCTTTGGCGGAAAAATAGCGGGCCACGTTATGGCAGTCGCGTTCAAAGAATTCCTTTGCATGCGGGTGCGTGGTGAGCACGCCCTGGCCGATGTCAATGACGACGGGGCCGTTTGGTTCCATGAGTACGTTGTATTCGGATAAATCCGCGTGAATGAGTTCGCCCAAATAAAGCAGGCGGGCCATGAATTCAATGAGGGTCGTGTACGTGGCTTGGTAGTCCACGCCGCGGGCTTCTTTGAGGGTGGGAGCGGCCAGGCCCTCCGTGCCAATGAATTCCATCACCAGTACGTTTTCCCGAAAACCGGTGGGCAGGGGAGCCCGGACTCCGGCTTCACGGGCTTTTTCGAGGTTGGCGTGCTCTTTGCGGGTCCAGGCAAACACAATGTCCCGTTTGGTGTTGCGCACGTCCTTGAATCGGCGGTCTCCTTCCAGGTACTTGGTCATGGAATGGAATTCGCTGGTTTCCTTTTTGTATATTTTGACGGCGCGAAAGTTTCCGGAATTGTCCACGGCCCGGAAAACGTGCGCTTCTTTTCCGGTGGAAATCACGAACTCCACTTTGTCAATGATTCCCTTGTTGGCCAGGTAATCCACGGCCTTAATGGTGGATTCATCGAACACTTTGGCAAAAATCTTGCGCGAGGGCCTGCTGGGAACCAGCCGGTCCAAGGTCTCTTCAAGGTCCATATCCCCCTTTTCCTGCGAAAGCTTAAATAAGGCGTTATCGGTTACTTTCCATATTTCAGTACGGTTTTTCTTTCTTTAGGGTTCCCGGGCAGTACCTGGATTTCTTTTCGGTAGCGGGGCATTTCGACGCGGGTAAGCTGGCGGGCGGTGGCGGGGGAAATGAGTTTCTGGTGGGGCTGTGCGTCAATGGTTTCCCCGATGAACCATAGTGGTTCGGTGGTGGTCATCCAGTTTTTGGAGTCAAATCGTGCGAGGTTAAGGGGTTTTTTGGAGCATTCGCGCAGGGCCCGTTCGCCTTCCCAGTTGTAGTGATGATTGAAGTAGCTCATGACCAGTTCGCGGATGGATGCATACGCGGGGTCGCGGTAGCGTAATCCCAGGAATTTGGATTTGGCGATGGCACCCCATTTTCCGTGCTTTTGGAAGACGGCCAGAATGTGGTCTTCGTCCCGGACGGCCCGCAGGTCCACCAGCAAGGGTTCGAACCCGTGCACGCGCAGGGCAGCGGCCGCAAAAACGGCTCCGTCTAGGCAGCTGGCCCGGCGGTGCCGGAGAACCAGTCGGGGGGAGAAGCAGTCGTCGTCTTTTCGGTTGTATCGGATCTGGTTGTCCAGGACTGCCTGGATTTTGACCGGGCGATTGAGTTTTTTCAGGAAGCCTAATTCTTTTGGCGTGAATCCGAATGAAGGCATGAATCAATGTAGGAGTGTGAGATTTTAATGAACTTTCGTTTCCTTTTCGGATTCGGTCAGTTGCCCTGCCGCAGGTAGGTTTCAATGCGTTCTTTGCCGGAACCCTTGGTTTCCCGTTTCAGGCGGATGGCCCCTATTTCACCCGTTCTTTTTGGATGGGTCCCGCCGCAGAGCATCTCAATTTCGGCGCATTTCCAGACCCGGATATCCGGATTTTGCGGGGAAGAAAATGTAAGGATTTCGCTGTTTGCCGCAATGAATTCATTGCATAGTCTTTCGGTTTCGGAAAGTTTTCCGGGGTCCAGCCGGGCGGGGGATGCGTAATCGGAGCGGTCTTTTTTTTCGTCTACGCTGGACCCGGTCCGGTTCATTTTTCCGAATGTCTTGAATAGGAAATGTTCCATAATGTGGCTGGCTGAATGCAGTTTCATGATTTTGTGCCGTCGGTTCCAGTCTATGCGGGCCTGAACGTGGTCTCCGACGGAAAAACGGGGAGTGGTTTCCAGTACGTGCACTATTTTTCCTCCGGCCGGAATGTTTTGGCCTTCAATGGAGACTATTTGAGAACCTTCCTTTAGCGTGTTGATGACTTTTTGCCCGTTGATTTCTCCGCTATCCCCTGCCTGTCCGCCTCCTTCGGGATAAAAGCAGGTCTGGTCGAGGACCACATTGTTTCCTTCAATTCCGATTACTTTTGCGGAGGTTTCCTTCCGGTACATGTCTGAATAGTACTGCTTTTGAGTTTGGGTTTCATTGGTCATGGCTTTATTCCGGTCTGTTGGGAATGACTGGTCCGTCCACAAACTGCTGAATGGAGTAAGGGGTGCTGAGTTTTTGCAGAATGCGTTTTTGTTCGGAGGTGAATGCGTGGAATGGAGTGGGCGGTCCATTCATGCCGGGTTGTCCTTTTTTTCAAGGATGGAGTTGAGGTGTCCGCTGCGGCGCAGGTAGTCCCCTTGGGCTTCGGTGTATCTCCAGGTGACGTCGGCCTTGCTGGGCTGAAAGTCCCATTTTTTGATGATGACGACGTCGTTGGGGCGCATCCAGATGCGTTTGATCATTTTGCCTGGAATCCGGCAGTTCATTTCCTTGCCTTCTTCGGTCATGACGAGGATCTGGGCGGCGCCCATGCGCTGGATGACGATGCCGAGGAGTTCGCCTTCGTTTTTGTTGGGCATGCGGGTGCGGGAGACTTCCTGGGCCCGCTGCGCTTCCTGGGCTTCGCGTTCTTTTTTGTTGAGTTCTTTTTTGGGGGGTTTCAATGGGATTCCTTTCGTTAGTTGGGTTCAGAAAAGCTTATAATCGTTTGATGGGGGCGATGGCTCCGCAGGCCTCGCATTGAAGGGATTTGAGACGGCCCTGGTCAATGAATTTGGTGTCGGGTTTCCTGCATTCCTTGCAGAAGACGAATTCGTTGAGGTAGGCGTCGAAGAGTTTGTTGATTTGCATGAACCCGAATTTTCCGCCGATGGTGAGGCGGCCTTCGGTGGCGGTGGCGGGGGCCCCGGTTTCACGGGTGAGGTATTTCATGAGGTGGGCTTCCTCGCGCCGCACAGTCTTCATGAATGCCCCGAAGTTTTTGATGATGGTTTTTTTTCCCTGGATCATGGAGTCCGGGCGGGGAATCTCCAGGCGCACGGTTTCCTTCTGTTTTTCGGGCAGTTGGGTATAAGCCTTCTGGAGGAGCTGATCGTAGTCCATTCAACAGATTCTCTTTCCCGTTACGTTTTTAAGGGATTCTTTGGGTCGCCGACACGTCCGGCGAGTACGGGGGCGCTTTCAGCAGCCCGTGCTCCGCAGGAACTTCAGTGAAGTAAAGTAAGGCCCGTGCGTAGCACGGTCCATCGTTTCCGCCTGGCGAAACAGGCGAGGGAAACCATATTAATCCCTTCTTCGTTTCGTTGTTATGCGCGAGGATTCCATTGTTCCCACCGTCATTTTGGTGGCCATTGTGCTGGCGGGCCTGTATTTTCTGGCTACGCTGGCGCCGGACCTGAAGTCCTAGCTGGTGTTTTTTTCTTCCGAGTACGGGCTGGCCGGCATTTTTTTGGCGTCCGTGATTTCGAATGCCACGGTGTTGTTTCCGCTGCCGGTGGACATTCTGGTGTTGGTGGCGGCTGCGGCTTCCGGGCGTCCGTTGTTTTCCCTGCTGGTGGCGCTGGTGTCTGGTTCGGGGGCTGCCATTGGGGAGCTTTCCTCTTATTTTTTGGGCCGGGTGGGCATTTCGGCGATGGAGAAGGTGGGCCAGAAAGAGTATGCGGTGCTGGAGGGAATCAAGAACAAAATCCGGGACCGCGGGATGGTGTTCATTTTTCTGGGGGCATTTTTGCCTTTTCCGTTTGATTTGGTGGGGCTGGCGTGCGGGGTTTTGAAGTATGATGTGAAGAAGTTTTTTGTTGCAGCCTTGTTGGGGAAGGTGCTGCGTTATTCTTTCATTGCGATGGCCGGTTACTTTGGGATTGAGTTAATCCGCGAATTCTTTCTTCATTAATAGAATGCGGTGATGGCCATGAATGTGGTCAGCATGAGGGCTGCCTGCAGGGGAATGGCGGGGAGTCCTTCCCCTTTTTTTTGGGCGGCGGCGTGAACGGTGAATAAGAGACCGGCCAGGGATGCGGCCAGAATGAGCAGGGATGGAATCAGGTTGAATGGAGCCGCAAGCATGGAATAATTTTTGAGCAGGCTGGCGGCAAATGCGGCCGGAACCACGAGGTCTCCGGAGCCGAGTTCGATTCCTTCTTTTTCGGCGGAGTTCAGCCGGTAGCTGAATGCCATGTTTTGGGCGGTTACGGCCTTGGCGAGGGTGAGCATGTGCTTGGTCTTGAATACCGCAATGAAATCATAGATGGCTAGAAGGGCCACGAATACGGCGATGGGGATGGGTCCGAGGCTGACGCCGATCAGTGCTCCGGCTCCCGCGCAGGCCAGCAGGGTGGCGGTGTTGCGCAGGGGAACGGATGCCTTCCATTTCCATCGGGCGATGACGAGTGCGATGGCGGCCAGCGCCATGAGGTCGGAGGGGTAGATGGCGGTGAGGGAAAGGGTGGCTCCGGCCCAGGTTCCCAGCGATTCGAGGATCCGGATGAGGTGGCTGCTCCATTTTTTGAGGAATTTGATGATGAGCAGGAGCACGAGCGTGAAGGCCAGAATGTACCCGAAGAGCCCGAAGGAGTTGATGATGTCCTGAGAGTTTTCGTTGAGGATGGTGGCCTGCAGTTCTTCACCGATGAGGTAGTGTGCGGTCCACAGGGAGAGTGCCTGAGTGAGCAGGAAGAATGCCAGGAGGCTGAAGGTGAGCCGGGAATTCATGTTACAATAATGCGCTTGGGGGATAAAAAGGGGGTGGATTGGGCTGCATTTTTATAGGGGTTTTCCGTATTGGGAAGCATGGGTTTGAAGAAAACTGGAAAAGGGCCGTTTCGGGGCCCGACTCCGGCGAATGTTTTTCAGACGGTTCATGTGGGCAGTGGGTCTGCCCGGCGAGAGCTGAGTTCGGCCAAAGGGTCTCCGCAACGAAGGTATGCGGCTGTGGACCCCCAGTATGCTTCCAGTCCGTCGCTTAGGGTGGCTGGGCGGATGCTTGCTGAGGCCGGCATGTTTGTGGCTGGAGAAAAAATAATTGATTTTGTGGCGCGCATGAAGGCCGGGCAGCTGAAAGCCCGTCACCTGCAGTTTCTAATGCCTTTTCCGAATGCGGGTTTTTATGCATTGGGTGAATTATTCCGGGAGCTTCCCTCTGTTTTGTTTCCGAATGGAAAAGTGTTTTTTTATTCCGAGGATAAGGATTTTCTGAATGCGGCGGGACAGCTGGCGCGTTCAAATGGTTTTTCGGTGAAGCGGGTTAAAGAGCTGGATTTTATTGAGCTGAAGCGGAATTCGTGGGGCGGGCTTCCGCTTTCGGATTCCATGTACACGGAAGCGCTGCGAAGGGGACTGCCCATTCACCTGCTGGAGGTTACGTTCGGGCTGAAACGGGCTTTTCCGGGGGAGTGGAAAACAAAAGAGGGTTCCGGGAAGAAGTTTTTGGATAAGTCAAAACGGAAGGATTGGACGAGACTGGGTTGACGCTGCAATTATATGCTTTCTGTCGGTTCTTTGCGTAAGGTGTTTTTTTGATTGTGGCTGTGTTTCGGGGAACTTTTGATCCGCCGCATTTGGGGCATTTGGGCATTATAAAAGATGTTTTCAGGAGGAAACTGGCCGACCGGGTCTGTATCGTATTACGGCCGGGGAGTTCTCATTCCGGCAAAAAACCGACGCCGTTGAATATTCGTGCCCGGATGGTTTTGGCTGCATTGAAATCTATTGGAGCCGCTTCCCGTATTGACGTGGTACTGACTCCGAATCTGAATGTCCCTTCGAAGACTTCTGCCGGAAAAGGTTTTACGGAGCGGGGGATTCAGCAGTTTTTAGTGCGGAAATACCCCGGTTCCTCTTTTGTTAAGTTGTGTGGCGGGGATAAAGTTCCCGTGGTGGCGGATTTTTTTTCTTCAGAAACTTTTTATGCGCGGTTCCTGATTTCTCCCAGATCCGCTTATGATGAACTGGCTTTGCGTGAGTTGGAGGGAAAATTTCCCGGGC
>JACRDJ010000070.1 GCA_016218635.1 Candidatus Iainarchaeum sp. | reverse complement strand
GTTGTGGATGGCGGTGGAGGAATTGTTAATGAGCGTGAACCGGAGCGTGTAATTGGAGAAGAGCCGGGCCGGGTAGTCTTCGGTGAGTTCGCTGCGCAGGTCTTCTTCCTGGTCCACTACGGTGGCCTGGAAGCAGAATTCCTCGTCGCATAGTGTCTGCGTTCCGACCTGGTAGCTTTCGGTCTTGGTTTCATTGTAGAGCTGGGGTTCGGCGGTGGTGCTGTCCTGCGGGAACCGTTCAATTGAGCCGTCGGCTTTCTGTCCCCAGGCCCGGTAATTGAGCTCCAGTTTTTCGTTCGCGGAAGCGGTTTCGCGGACCTTGATGGCTGCTTCCGCTTCATATACTCCTCCGATGGGCGCGGTCCACACGATGTTGGCCCATTTGGCTTCCCCGTTGGTGACCGCATACGAGGCTTCCGGGGGATGGGTCTGGGCATCGTATTGGGTGGCTTTCACGATGGCGGTGTTGGGGGCATTGATGGATTTGATGAAGAGCGAGTCCTGTTCCATGAGCAACTGGTTTCCGGTTCGGATGTGCAGTCCGGTGAACGCATAATTTTTTTGTTCGGGCACGCGGACGCTGAATTTGGCGGTATAGGTGGTGCCGGGTGCCAGGGTGGTGGCCAGCTGGTCGTTGAGATAGAATCCCCGGAAGGTGGATTCAATGTCTTTTCCGATTATTTTGGGTTCAAGCGGAACCTTGAAGGAAGTGGTGGAATTGGCGAGGACTTTTTTGCTGACCGTGAAATACTGCACCCAGGAATTGTCCGTGAATCCGGTCACGTTCAGGTACCATTGCTTGTCGGCCTTGGTTTCCAGCACGTATTTTCCTTCCGCGTCCCCGAGCGTGCTGCCCTTCACTTCGTTGGTGAGTCCGTCCAGCATGCTGACTTTCACGTTGGGAACGGGGGCGCCGAACTTGTCCGTGACCGTGACATCGATTTTTCCCAGCGGAATCTGCATGACCACTGTGTAGGGGTCCTGCCCGGACTGCTGGTTGCCGGCATTAAAGTACTTGGAGTCGCTTTGGCCGTTGTTGGCTTCCTTGAATGCGTACGCGTAATAAATGCCGGAGTCCACGCCCTCAAATTTCGCGATTCCGTTGATGTCGGAGAGAACGGAATCATAACCGGTGAGATAGGCATTCTGCGGGTTGTCCGCATTGAATAAGGCCACCCGGGCGGCTTCCACGGGGAAACCGTCCTGGTCCACGATTTTTACTTTCAGTGCCCCGCAGGTCTGGGGCGTGCAGGGTTCAAGTTCAAGGGTGTGCGTGCGTTCGCTGACCCGCATTCCGGGTTCTTCGAGCAGGACATATCCGTCCGCTTTCACGAACGCGGTGTAATCCGTGTCCGTCATCACGCTGAATGTGGCCAGTCCATCTGAATCCGTAAGCTGGGCGGGCAGTTCCTGTCCGCTCACGCGGTTGCGCAGGGTGATTTCCGCATCCTCTATCGGATCATGAGTGTCCTTGTCGGCGACCCTTATTTTAATGTTCCCCGCAGGCCCCTGGGTTAATGTAATGGTCTTGGTGACGCTGGTTTCGCTTCCGTCAATCACCACGCTGGATTCTTTTTCCTGGAAGGTTCCCTGCGGATCATAAAATCCCATGGTGTAGGTTCCGGGTCGGACGGAAAACTGGGCCTGGCCGTTCACGGTCGTGTCCTCGTCAACGCGCACGCGGCCTGAATCCGCGAGGGTTACCCGGATGCCGCTTAAGGGCTGATCGGTTTCGCTCTTCACCTGCACGAGGAGGGAAACCATTCCCTCCGTTGGTCCGCCGGCTGATGCGAGGTAAATGGTGGTGGAGCTTTCGCTTCCAAGGAGGGACCCGCTTTCCGTTCCGAAACCGTCCCCGTACACGGTGACGTTGAGGCGCCCGCAGTTGCTGGGAACGGACACTGTTGCTTTTCCGCCATCAATCCGCGAAAGGGTAATGCTGTCCGGGGCGTTGGCCTCATTGTTTTCGCACGCAAACCGCAGGGAGGCGCTGGAGCGAAGCGGAACCCCGTCCGAGTCCACGATATAAATGGTCTTGGAAGAAAATGTAATGGTTTCCTCTAATGGAACCATGTTCACGGTCTGACGGGCATGCTGGGCATCCACTGCGAATTCCGCGGTCTGGTCCTCAAACCCGTCCGCACTCACTTTTACGGAAACGGTTCCGCTGTTCACTCCGCGCAGAAGGGCTTCGCCCAATCCGTTTGTGGACACGGTGGTTCCATTCAGGATTACGGTGGCACCGGCCAGCGGGTTGCCGGCATCATCCTGCACTAATACGGTGAGGTCCACGGGGGCACCGAAGGGACCCACCAGTAAACTGACTCCAAAAATAAGGATTCCCAGTGCCAGCACGAGCACCAGCATAAAAGACGGAATTACTTTATCCAACGGTTCTATGACGGAATAAACAGGGATTCCTTTGCCATCCAGTCCGTCCAGGAAAGCGTACCATCGGTCTTCCCAGGAACGGTATAATTTCTTAATTGAATCCCATAAACCCATAGTTCACCAAATCCGGTTAACTCCTTCTAATTAGTAAATGGAACCTATTTAATATATTTTGTGGTGAGCTGTGCCTGTTGGCCTAAGGCAGTGTCGGGGTAAGGGGAGAAGAATCCGGTTCATTGGCTTGCAGGGGGATATGTTTAAATATACATTCAGTCACTGAATAATTCACCAGGTGAATATGTTTGAAGTTTGTTGATCGGGAAAGCGAACTGAATGAACTGACGGCATTGGCCAGGCTTTCAGGGAAGAAGCTGTTTGTTGTAGCCCTATATGGCCTAAGACGGGTTGGCAAGACAAGGCTGTTGCTTGAATTTCTTCGCGTAACCGGTTCCGGCCATGGATCCGATGCTGGCTCAGGAGCGGGTTATGGAAAAGACGGATTGTATTTTTTTGTCAATAAAAACAAGACTTCCGCAGATTTATTGCGTGAGTTTCAGGACATCCTGAAAACGAACGGGCTGCTTGGAAAATTGGAGCACCTGGCCTCCTGGGATGACTTTTTCGGAACGCTGTTAACCCGGAACGGGCCGCCTGCTGTTTTTGATGAATTCCAGAACTTTTCCCTGGTCGAGCCTGCTGTTCTGGGGATCATGCAGAAAAGCATTGACTTGAACGAGAACAAGCCGGGCCTGATTATTCTTTCCGGTTCTTTGATTGGCCTGATGAAGGATTTGTTCAAGAGTTCCAAGGAGCCGCTGTATGGCCGGATAAAGAAGGGCTTTAAACTGGAGCAGTTAAGTCTGGGTTCCTGCCTGGAGTTTGGCAGGGAACTGGGGCTGAATAAGGAAGAACTGGTTAAAGCCTACCTGATTTTTGGCGGTTATCCGAAGTATTTTGTTGCCATTGAGGATTTTGGTCTGAATGGGAAGACCGCGGAAATGATTCTGGATTCCTTGCTGTTTGCAAAAGACGCTCCGCTGGAAGATGAAATCAACAGCATTCTGTCCCGGGAATTCGGCGGAAGAAGCGGCGTATACTATTCCATTCTGGAGGCCATCGCAAACGGCAACAATACCCTGTCCGGCATTGCCGGTTCCCTGAACACGAATCCAACCTCCCTTACCCGCCAGATTAAGGAACTCAGGGATTATTTTCAGCTGATTGAATTTGAAATGCCGTTCGAGGGAAAGCGGGGAATTTACCGGATAAAACACCCGTTCATGCAATTCTGGTTCTCGCAAATATACAAAAACTATTCAGACT
>JACRDJ010000069.1 GCA_016218635.1 Candidatus Iainarchaeum sp. | reverse complement strand
TTATTGAAGCCCTTGATGGTTGAATACCTCGGCCTTCAGGCCGATCTTTTTTCTTTTGTTTTGATGTGTTTTTTCCCTGTCGGCGCGCGGCGGCTTACGCCGCGCTTTGGAGCCGGCAGGAGCGTTTTCACGCATGGTTTTACATAGCTATCAGCATGGTGTTTATCAAAATATGTTTCATTTGGTTTGGCAGACGAAGTACCGGTATAAGATGTTGAGGCAGGAGAAGTACCGGGCTGTGATGGCCCGTATTTTGGTTGATGTCGCGAAGCGGCATCAGATGGAATTTTTTGAGTTGGGTGTCATGCCGGATCACGTGCATGCGTTGGTTTCCTGTCGGCCTGACATGAGTCAGGCCAAGGCATTGAATTTGCTGAAGGGCGCAAGCGCGCACGAATTGTTTAAAGAGTATCCTCAAATGCGCTTGCGCTATCCCAAAGGACACTTCTGGAGTCCAGGCAAAGCCGGACGAACCGTAGGTGACGTTGACCAGGAAACCGTAGCAGAATACGTGAGACGCCAAGCCCAGCAAACGAGCCTCAAGAAATTTATGGCTTGAAGGGATACCGCCACCTTTAGGTGGCGGAGGATGTCATTTTAATGAACCGGTAATCGGTTGAAGTGTTTTCGGGGTCTTTGGCTTGAATGGTGAGAAGGTATTCTCCGTCGGGCACGGTACGGGAGTCAAGCTCATGGGTGTTTGCTTGAATTCCTTCCTGGATTAATTCAAATTGTGTTTTGTTGGTTGGAGTAAGGTAAATGGAGTAATTCAGGTCATCGTTTTCCGGGTCTGTAGCCGTCCATTCAATTAAACGGGTTCCCGTGATTGCTTCAAAGTTGTTTGGGTTCGTTATCTGGATTAAAGACGGCTTGTTGAAGGTTACGTTGTATTCCGTGTTCACGTTGAATACGCGGGTTTTGGTGGTTGAATTCGAGGAAATGCTGATGGGTATTTCAGTGAGTCCGTTTTCGTCCGGGTTGAATGAGAGGTATTCGTTGACTGCTTCTTTAAGGTTGGAAACGGTTGTGTTGGTGGCGGGAGTCAGGTTTTGGTTCCATTCATTGGTTCCATTGGCTCCTACATCGATTTCAATGGGGGTTGAATTGTTTTGAGTGTAATAACAGAGGTTTAAGTCGTAAATGAGGGGTTTGGCGTCAATGGTTGGAGCGTTTAATCGGGCTTTCCATGAAAGCGAGTTTCCTTGAGTAGAAAGCGTTATTTCGGTTCCTTTGGTGATGGGTTCCCAGGTAATATTGTCTGCGTTTCCGGTTCCGATAAAGTAGTCAATGCTGGTGCCTGTAGGAACCAAGTCACTGGAGGTAAGCAGTTCTTGGGTTATGGTTTGGGGGCTGGCAGGTGAAATGTTTAGTGAGCGGGCTTCTCCGCCGTAACCGGTTTGCAGGACTTTTAATTGGGCGCTGCGGGTTGATGCACTAAGCCAGCCTCCAAGTCCGGAGTCATAGCCTCTGCTTTTTCCAAAGGGAAAACGGGTTTTGCCCGAGTACAAATTAATAATGTAATAATTGAGGGAGGAGTCTTCTGAGCCGTTTCGCTGGCGTTCGGTTAAAAGAACCAAGTGATACGTTTGGCCGGCAGCTAAGCTTGTTTCTGGAAGCGAAAAGATTTTTTCGCCGGGCGAAGTAATATCCAAAGAACCTTCGGCCAGTACGGTATTACTTGGAAAGGAACCGTTATCGGTTCTGATTTGAACATACAGGTTACTTGGGTTGTCTTTAATGTAACGCACTCCGACTGAAACTCCGTTAACAGTAATGTTTTCAGTGGGCGTGAATGCCTGTGAATAATAATCCGAACACGCATTAGTGCATAGTTTTCCAATGCTGAACCCGTCTAATGTGTCGCCAAACACAGAAGTGTCCAAGTAAGCGATTTCTGCCTGATTGTTATCCGTATTCCAGTAAGCAGTCGTTGAATTAGAGTCCTTATAATTCGTGGTTGAAAAATCTTCCTGAAAACAAGTGTAAGCATCCCCATTTTCTGCGTTTAATGCGAGATTTAAGTCCGTAGCAACCGCGTTTTTTGGTAACGCCAAGTAAACGGTTTCCGTATTCTTATCGGCATTAAGGTCAATAAGTTTTTCACTGAAACCGTCAGCGAATACGTGTGAGTCAAAATGGTTTTGGTCTGATTCCGGGTTCAGTGTTTCTTTTGAAGCATTAAAGTAAGTGAGCAGTAAATCATTCCAGTACACTTCCACTTTTCCATTATAATTCAGGTCATGAATGCTCCAGGTGGGCTTGAAACTGAATTCACCGTACTCATCCGCCTGCACGGAACCTCTCCAGACTGAAACGGCGTTGCTGTCAATAAAATTCAGGTTTAGGGCTGAGTTGGACGAAAACCCTTTTCCGCTTAAGTAAACGGTTTCGCCTTCCAAGAGACTCTGTTTGGCGGGCGTTATTTGAATGAGGTCTTCCAAGGAAAGCTCGAGAACGGGTGTTGAATCCTTTTGAACACCGTCCTTGCTGGATTCAACAAAGAAACGGATTTTGGTAGGAGAATCCAAACTGTATTTGGTTACAAACAATTCCAGTGTATCCTCATTTTTTGCGCCCATTACGTCCGGACTAATGATTTGAACCCAGTTCCCATTAAGGAAAACAAACAGTTTTGCTTCATTGTTTTGAAAGACAAGCTTGTAATCCGCACCGATACCATTGGTGTAATAGCTTTGGTTTTCCTCGTTGGTGTCCAAATAGAAAATGTATTCGGTTTCGGGGTCAATGCTGGTTTTTCCTTTTAAGCCGAATTTAATCTCGCTGTGTGCGGCATAAACTTCCTGAATATCGTAAACAGGCTCCACCAGCGAATCGTCCTGATCTTTAAAGAAGACCTGTTTGTTCCAAGACGGTTTTCCATCCAAATGATTCAAAGTAAACGAGTTAACCAGCACCCATTTATTGTCATCCGAAAAGAGTTCCATCCCATAGTTTTTGTTTTCAATCCCGTACTGGAACGAACCAATACTGCCTTCCGGCCAGCCAACCGGCAGCTCAAAATGCCCTTGGGAATCCGTTTCAAGCACTCCCTCCTGAAGAACATGTGGTTCTTCATTAATTACCCGATAAGGATACGTTTTATTGGGATAATAGTCTCCAAACACCCATAACATGATATCCTCCCCTGAAAGAGGATTGTTGGATGAAACGGCAGTTAAAGGATCAAACACGGTGACCAACGGGTTTGAACCCGGAAATTGGAAAAAAGTAAACCAGGTATGGGCTGTTTGGTCAACATAGGTAGACAATGGGAGAAGTGAGTTGGGTTTTGTGATAGAGGAAACAAATGGGTGTTTTCCAAGCGATAATTCCCGGTTGTCATCAAAGTCATCCCAAACAATTATGGCTGGAGAATTAAATAGAAGCGTTTCTGGAATTTCCTGCTCGCGGTATTCAAGATAATGAACATAGTTTCCGTTTTTTATTTTTACTTGGTTTCCTGTACCTGATTCAACGGAACTGAGACCCATAACTGATGGGAAAGGAGCCAGTTTCGGTGTTGAATACTTCATGAGGTCAGCGTGCACAGGGTCAAGCGGAGAAAGGCCAGGGTCAAGCCACCAACTCAACCCTGAACCAATGTCAGGTGAATATCCCATTAATGAGTGTAGCCCATCAACGCCGTCTATTGATTCAAAAAACCGGGTTTTTGAGGAAAACTTGCTGGCAGGAGTGCTATACTCATATTTTTTGTTCTCTAAAGCATGAACCATCTCATGGGCAGCAACTCTTCTTGTTGACTCATATTCTCGAATAAAGTCTATTGAACTATGAAAGGTGGAAAGCACAACCGTACTTTTTGCGCCTGGATTTATGAACGGAGTTACTCCTCGTATTCCCTTAAAAAAATAGTTTCCAGGTAATATATAGTAAGTCCAATCTTCTGGGTATTGTTCATAATTGGTTGGGTCAAATATTCCCCATGTTTCAAAGTCGTCTACAGGATATCCTTGAAGCTTTGCGTTATCCATTGCATCAGTGACCTCGTCTGTCCGTTTGTCTGGCACACAAGCCGAGGAAGTTGAACATCCTGCGTAAACTGATTTTTGTTTGACTGGAATCCATTCGTTGGTTACAACGATTTTCATTTTTTCTTTTCCGTAGGAGATTTTGTCAAAGTATGCTTCCAGGTCTTTGGCAATGTTTTTGTACCATTCAGGGCCACGGGTATCAAACCATGAGTCGTTGGGTCTTCCGTTTGAGCAGATGTCTTGTGGGCATGCAAGCGCAAAGAGAAAATTAGACGTGTTGACTGAAAATGCTTCGTCTTTGCTTCGCTTGTCTTCTCCTGCAGTTACTTCAACCCCATAATCACCATAAGGGTCTATGGTCGATACTTGGTATTCCAGGAGTAGGTCTGTTTTCTTGTTTTGCAGTAACGTGCTTATTTCCTTTTTTCCAATGAAATATTTTGTTCTGTCTGGTTTGATTATAACAAAGTTTACTGGAATGTTTGATGCCAGGCCGCCTAAATTCTCTATTTCAACCAATATCCCGATCTTTTCTCCTCGTTTTGGCATGGAATGAAGAACGGTAATTTTGTTGATTTGAATGTTGGGTTCTGGAATGGCGGGAGGCGAGCTAACACAGGCTCCATTGCTACAGTACTGATTTGAATTGCAATACTGGTAGGGCTCCGCTGACCATTCTCCGCTGGTGATTCCATCGCACCCGGAACTTACTCCGGAACAATACTGCTTAAGTGTTCGCTGGTAAACGTCGCTTCCGGGGCCGTTTCCGTACGGGCACCCTAATTCGCTTCCAGCTGTTGCACAGTTTTTAGTGCTGGGTGCATAGGATTGGCCTTCACAGCAAACGCCCCCCGTACATTGAATGGGTGGAATAATACATTGACCATTACTGCATCCATACGAACATGTTTCAACTAAACTGTCATTTGTCCATGCATTGTTTGTCAGTCCGCATCCGGTTCCAGTACAGCCGTACTGAAAGTACTGCTGTTTTCTCCATCGTTGGTTTTTCCATTGTTCATCTTCTCGGCAGTAATACGTCCAATCTCCGTAATTGTTTTGGGAGCCGCAGGAAGTGGTTTGGTATTGACATTGTCCAGTTGAACAGGAACCATTGGTATACTGAGTTCCGTCGGAGCAGTAATTAGCGCACCCTCCGGTAGTGGTTCTGGTTGTTCCAGCAGAGCATATGGCTGGATCGTTTTGGCATGCAGTAGAACAACTATAGGAACTGATTACGAATTGAACGCTGTGTCCGGCTGGTCGTGAAAGCCAACCGCTTGTGCCTCCATCGCAAAGCGAACCACTGGCAAGAATCTGGTCGGTGGTGCAGTCCCTGAAATTGTACCGGAGTTGCTCATACGCGCCCTGTGAGCCGGGAGGCACTTCTAATCCGTAAACCGAAGAACTTGAATCACAGTCGCTTGGTTCGGTAAAATTCAATGTGCAGCTGGCTGAACGGGTTGCTTTTGAAAAAAGATTGCTTGCACCCGGCTTGGGCTTGTAAATAAGACGTAAACCCATTTCATTATCCCGGGTTGGAAGACTCACAGGTTCTTTAATGAATTCAGAAAAAGTGTTTCCTGAATAAATTCCATTCAAAACAAACGCATTACTTTCAGAAGAATACTGCAAAGAATTGTTGACCCCAAAAACGCTGCTGAAGAAAAGAATGCTGACTAATAGCAGTCCCAAGAACCTGAAAAGGCTCATACCAAGGTTGCCTGAAATGCCTTTAAAAACCAAGATACTTTTATGGCAATTGCCGTAAAAGCGAAAGAGAATAAAAGGAGAAAATAGATAATACATTAGTCATTTTCTATGCAGAAAAAAGCGGTTCGATGGTTTTTAATTACAGTTAGTATAGCCCTGCTTTTTTTGAATGCCACTGCGCTGATTTGTTGGAGTGAATATGTGCTTGTGTCCAATCCAAGTGATTTGAATTTGAGGGTAGCTGAACAAGACGGTATTCTATTGGTGGTAAATGGACAAGACGGTATTCTATGGTTTAATGACATTAATTTGTGGAAAGTGGAAAAAAAGACTGAAACCGGTTTTGTGAATATAAGTAACCGTATCCGGCCGGATAACTCACTTTTATTATATAATCCTTACAAACCAGCCCGTTCAGATTACTCATACTCATTTCCAATTGTACTCCAAATTAATGGAATGCACCTGCTTGAAATTGAAAAAAAAAGCGGATGCAGTGTTCCGCTACCTCGAGATGACCTTCTAGGCTGGGTTCTTGTAGCTGCCTTGGGTTTAATTGGATGCTGGCTTTTCTTTAAAAAAAATAACCGGGGCCTGGTAGCCGTTTTCATTATAGCGGCATTGTTCCTGAGCTGGATTTTAAGCCGCCCCCCCATCGTACCTTAAACTCACGCTCAACTATCCGAATAATGCCGTAAAAGCGAAAGTGAATAAAAACAGGAAAACATAATTATTGTTGATGCACTTTTTGAGTTCTGTTAAGGAATGGCTGATTGTTCTGAAGGTTCCGTTGCTTATGCTGGCCGTGTTTTTGCTGATCCCTTTTTTAAACTCTTTTTTTAGTTTGCCGGCCTATCTTGCTTTACTGTATTCTATTTTGCCGGTTGGCATTTTTCTTTCAGCAGGGGCTTTTTCTTATCGAAAGACTGGGCGGGTGTTTGATGGGATTTTTTCTTCGTTTTTGTTTGGTTTGTCGGCTCCTTTTTTGATTGGAAGACTTTATTTGGATTACCTTCACGTTCACTTTTTTGCGGGCGCTTATTTGGTCAGCATAATGGTTTCTGTTTTCTTGGGGGCCTTGGGTGCGTGGGTAATGGAAGCACGCATGAATGAGGGGAGTAAGGCATGAAGAAGATGATTTTTGTTTTATTTGTTGTTTTATTGCTTCCAAGCGTGTTTTCCTTAAGTTGTATTGATCCTGCCTGTTATATTACTTGTCCGTTCAGGGAAATTACTTCAAATCCAGATAATTTGCAGGTTGCAGTCAGCGGTGGTCGGTTGATTTTCACTGGAATGGAACTTTCGTCCGTTGAAGTAAAAGAAAGTGAAATATTCAAGCCCATTTATTTTAACAAAAACAATTCTTCTTTTGAAATTCCGTATGACTACGGTTCTCTGGCTGGAGAAAAATTCCTTAAAGCCGAATTTCGGATAAACAAAGAGTACCTGGTTTCTTTTGAGGCAAACTCAGCGTGCACTGTATTTAACCCGCCAAACTATGGGCTAAAGCTTGTTTCAGGCATACTCTTTTTAGCAGGGCTTTTGGTGGGAGGACTGTATTGGAAAAAGAACGAGAAAAAGAAAGCAATAATGATCATTGTCACTGTGTTTTTCTTATCACTATTCTTCTTTACCTCGCCTTATCAATGGTTTTGAAATCAAATTCTTTCCACGAATCTTTTTACGTATTGGGTTCCTGGGTTTTTTCTTCTTCCGGTTTCGTAGTCGCATAGGGCGGCTTGTCTGATTCCGAGGCGTTGGCTCATTTGTTTTTGGGTTAATTGTTTTTCGATTCGGATTTGGCGCATTTCTTTTCCGGGGTGGTTGGATAGTACGATTCGTTCGAGTAGGCTTTGGGGTTGGTTCATTTTTTGCGGGTTCATGGGGTTGGCCTTTTTTTTGGAGTTGGGCCCGTCGGGTGAGTTTTTTGAGTTTGTGTCTGACTCCGGCTTCGTCGAGGCCTACTAGGCGGTCTTTGGCATTGAAATTGATCCAGACAGATCCGTCCCGTTGATTTTTGAAAGGGTGGCATTCCATCCATTGTTGGAGGTAGGGAACGGATTCAATTAAGCGTACTCTTCGTGTTCCTGTTTTGCCGGTTACGAGCGTATAGGCGCCGTATTTATCGAAGTTCACGTCTTTGAGTTTTATTCCAAGGAGTTCGCTGATTCTGCATCCGCTTTCGTAGAGGACTGCGATGAGTGCTTTATCGCGGGGGTGGTCGGCGGCTTCGATTAATTGAGTGATTTCGTGGGGGGAAAGAAGGTCTTCGGGTAGTTTTCCATTCCGGAGTTTCCGGGTTCTTTTGAACCATCGGACTGATTCAGGGAATTCTCCCTGATTGAACCATTTGAAGAAGGACTTTACGCGGCAGAGTGTGTGTTCGACGGTGACTGGGGAGTACCTTCCTTTCCGGGTGCTGCCGTTTTTGGATACCTCGTAGATGTTGTTTTTGAGGTGGGCAGAGAAGGCGATTATATCACTTTTGGTGAGTTCTTTGAACTTTTTGCTGGTGAATTTGAGTAAGCGTAGGATATGGATAAGGAATGTGAATTGGGTGTAAATGGAGTATCCTTTTGCTTCGGATTCGGCCAGATATCCTTCAATTAGCTGTATGTTCTCTTTTGGCGGGTTCATTTGTCTTATTTTACAAAGAACCTTTTCTATACGTAACCTATAGCTACCTACATCAACCATAGTATCCCTCTTATCCCGAAAAGCATTTAAAAGGAATATCCAAACCAGTTTCTCAGGGTGTTCGGGACGCTCTGGCGGGGGTTCAAATCCTCCCGGCCTCACTTATTTTTTCCGGCTTCGCGTTCTGCCGTTCTTATTTCAGCATTTCCACATTTTCTGTCTGACTAAAATGCGGGTCTCCGGTGAGAATTTTCTGCTTTTTGGTTCGCTGGGCGAGGAGGAATGAATCCGCAAGACCGAATGATTTGTTCCTGGCTTTCATTTCCGCGTGGATAAGCCCGGCCCGGAATGCGGCGGTTTCTTCCACTGGAAGGATTCTGGAGTTCAGAAGTATGGCATCCATGACTATTTGCGGGTCCTGGTTGGTTCTTTTGGCTTTGCTGATGGCTTCTGCCAGAGTGACTGCGGAGGTGAAGCACGTGCTGTTTCCAAGGATTTTCCGTACAATCTCCCCCTGACTGGAGCCTTCCAGATACTCAATCCACGCATACGCGTCAATCACGTATTCACTCATTCAACATTCATCTCGTCTTCGGCAGTGAATTTTCCGATTCCTTTCAGGCGGCCGAAAAAGTCTTTATTTATTTTTTTTACATTCAGCCGGATCAATTCGTTCCCGCGGATATTCATTTCGTTCACCATCTTTTTGGGAATCGTGGTCATCACGGAACCACCTACAACGCGTGTTTTTACAATGGCTTCCATTTCATCACCTTAATCAGCCCTATACTTTTATTATACGCGAAGTTATATTTATTTCTATGGGGGCACCGTGCCGGTGAAAGCCGCCGGAAACCATCACAGGGGTTTTAAACTGTTGTTTCTTATTCGCTTGGGTATGAGCAATCAGGAACTGGTGGATGCGGTTTCCCATACTTCGGGGGATGAGTTTTATTCGCCGATGCCCAAGGGCTATAAGCCCGGGAAGACGAAGTATGTGGTGGTCACGGGTTCCGTGATGTCTGGAATCGGGAAAGGCATTTTTTCTTCTTCATTAGGAAAACTGTTGGTGGACCGCGGACTGAAAGTCACGCCCATTAAGCTGGAGGCCTATCTGAATGTGGATTCGGGTACCCTGAATCCATTCCGTCACGGGGAAGTGTTTGTGCTCGATGACGGAATGGAAACCGACATGGACCTGGGTTCCTATGAGCGTTTTTTGGATCAGAATCTTACGCATAAGTCCTTTGTGACTTCCGGAAAACTTTATCAGACCATCATTGAGAAAGAACGCCGCGGCGAGTATTTGGGCCGGGACGTGCAGTTCATTCCCCACGTGACGGGGGAAACCAAGAAAATTCTCCGCGATCTGGCCGTGGATTCGGGTGCGAACGTCATTCTGGTGGAAATCGGAGGAACGGTGGGCGATTATGAGAATCTGTTTGCCTTGGAGTCCATCCGTCAGCTCAAATACGAGGAAGGAGAGCACAATGTGTGCGTAGTGAACCTCACCTACATTCTGGAGCCTTCCAGTCTGGGTGAATTCAAGTCCAAGGCCGCGCAACTGGGCATTAAGCGTCTGATTGAATTAGGCATTCAGCCGGATGTGGTGGGCTGCCGTTCGCATCACATGGTTCCGCAAAGCATCCGGGAAAAAATTTCCATTTACACCAATGTGCCCTTATCCAAAGTGATCGGGATTCCGGATGTTTCCGACATTTATCGGGTTCCCTCTTTTTTGCGCGGGCAGAACGTGGACGAAGTGGTGCTGGAGTGTCTGGGCCTAAACAAAAAATTCAGGGTGAATGGTTCCAAAAAACTGGAGGAGTGGACGAAAAAGAATTCGGTCACTTCCACGAAATCCATTACGGTGGGCATTGCCGGAAAGTATACGGGTATTTCGGACACCTACATCAGCATTCTGAAAGCCCTGGAACATTGTTCGGCCGCCGTGAATGCCCGGGTGCACGTGAAATGGATTGACACGGCCGAAATCGAGAAAGGAACGCTTTCCGTCAAAGATGCGTTCAAGGACATTTCCGGCCTCATTGTTCCTGGCGGGTTCGGGGCGCGGGGCGTTGAAGGAAAAATGGCCTGCATCCGGTTTGCCCGTGAAAACAACATTCCTTTCCTGGGCCTTTGTTATGGCATGCAGCTGGCCGTCATTGACTTCGCCCGCCACGTGTGCGGATTAAAGGATGCCCATACGACTGAAATCAGCCCGAAAACCGCCAACCCGCTGATCTGCATCCTGCCCGAGCAGGAGGAAATGGAGGGACTGGGCGGAACCCTTCGCCTGGGAGGGTTTGAATTGCTGGTGCAGAAGGGAACCCTGGCCGGACGGCTTTATGGAAGCACCAAAATCCGGGAGCGTTTCCGCCACCGCTTTAATGTGAACCCTTCCTACCTTGAATTGCTGGAATCCAAGGGAATGGTTTTTTCCGGCCGCGCGCCCCAAAAACGCATCATGCAGATTATGGAGCTTCCTTCCCGGAAATTCTTTTTGGGAACCCAGTTCCATCCCGAATTCACTTCACGGCCGCTGAAGCCCAACCCGCTGTTCTTGGGGTTCGTGAAATCCTGCTTGCCTTAAGGATACTACCCGTTTTATTAGTCTATACGCTGTAATATTTCTGGATTATCTTTCGGGTTTTTGAATGCGTCAAAAGGGGCTCTGGAGTGCATTTTTCTTTCTCCTGCTGATGTTTCCGGTCGTGCATTCCGTCACCTATTTTGACCTCAATTGAGTGTTCCCGGTTTCAGGCACCTACATCTCCGGAAGACACTCCGTTGATTTCAATTACCGCAGTTCCGTTAACGTGGATGCCAACCTGAACATTTACATTGATTCCACCGCCATTATCCGCGACCTCAACATTGGAAAGACCGCTTACTGCCGGGATTTGGACTCGAATAGTGCCACCGTAAATCAGTGTTATTTCATTAATGGGGTCATCAGTACGGTGGACCTCAACGTGGACTGGAACCGTTATTCGGACGGAAATCATGCCATTACGATTGATCTGAATTCCTCCTCCACGGACTCCAACCGGTTCACTTCATCCGGCTTTGTGACGGACAATAGAGTGGTTTGATTAACCCCCCTTACTGGCAATTGCCCGGGAATAAACTGGCTCAAATCGCCAGATTGAACTATTCAATTCTGCAAAGTAGGGGATAATCAAAGTCCTCTATTTTACCTATGACCGGAATGCCGGACTTCTGGGTTTCACCGGGGGCACGCCGGTTGCGGTTCCGCCCCTGATGGATTCCGTTTTTACGTATTCCCTGGCCGCGGACCCCGACAATGAAATTCTGGAATCCAACGAATCCGATAACCTGAAAGTACGAAGCCTGGACGGCCGCCTGCCGGACTTCACGTTCGAGGACGTGAACCGGAGCCCTTACCTGCTTCCCGCCCTGCCCGCCAAACTGGACCTGCTGATTCAAAACTACGGAAAGTTCTTTCCCGTAGTCAATTTATCCGTTTTCCTTGACGATCATTTATGGGACAGTTCGGCCATAACGGTTCCGGTCGGGCGGACCCTGACCCGGACAGTTTATCTGGCTCCCAATTATCCCGTTAGCCGCATTAAGGCCATCTTGGACCGCAGCAATCAGACCCCTGAATCAGACGAAAACAACAACGTCCTGGACTGGAACATTCTTTCCTCTTCCAAAAACCAGTTCTATTCTTATCCGCGCTTCATTTATTATGAGCCCCTGACCGCCAGCACCCCGTCCGCTTCTGCCTCCTATTCGTTCTCCCGGCAGGAGACTGACCAGAACCGGATTTTGTCCACCAAGCGTTCGGTTCTGGATGCCGGCAGCGGACTGATGACCTTTGTGCTGGACGTGAATGAAGGCCGAAGCGGGCTCCAAACACTGCTCGTGAAGGAAAATTCGTCACCGTATGCGGTTCATTCGTTTGAGGAATGCTCGCATGATGCCTGCCGGACGTATGTAAGCCGGGACATGGGAACCGAAGTGCAGGGAACCATCAACCAATGGTTTGAAAGCCAGCTTAAGAGCACCGAAGAGAACCCCGCTTTCCTGGCCCGACAGCACTTTGAGCGGCTCAACAACCTGGAATCAATCTTAAAAGAAGTTCAGGAAAATAATTCAACCCTGTTTTGTGATTAATCTTTAAGCGGAAAACTTTCCTTTCTTTTCCCCATCGCCATCCAGGCCTTCTCCGGCATCACGGGAAGAGAGAAACGAAAGGGTTCCTTTCTCCTTGTAGGAACTCAGCGAGGGTTCATTCTGTCTTCGTACAAACCCCAATGCGAGTACGGCCAAAGCAGCCAGGAAGAGGATTCCCAGAATGATGGGAAGCAATCCGAAATCGATGAGGTTCAGAAAACCAACCGGCGCGGGTTTCTTTTTTTCCTGATTCAGTTGCGCATTCAATGCATCCGTCTTAAGCCGGAGTTCGTCCTGGGACTGCTGCATTTCCATGACCGTCCGCTCCAGTCCCTGCAGGTATGAAAGGTTTCCGTCGACTCCCTGAAGCTGGGAAGTGGTTTGATTCAACTGCGCTGAAAGCTCCTGCTGCTGGGCCGCCAGCGTATTCAGGGTTTCCTCCAACTGGGTCAGCTGGGTTTCAAGTGCGCTCAACCGGGAGTTCATATCGGTTTGCTGGGTTTTAAGCTGATCCACTTCCTCCTGGGAGGGCACGTCAATGGAGACTGCGCTTACTCCGGCAACCGCAATGACCAAGAGCGCCCAGACTGCCAGTAACCGAACGGTGTTTTTTTTCATACGCATTAATAAAAGGACTTTTCCCTAATTAAATATTTGTATGGGCGCCGGGGATGTAGAACGCATTCGGGTGGGTGAAAGCGAGATTATCCTGGTGGGAACGGCACACGTGTCCGCGGATTCCGTGGAACTGGTCCGGAACGTGATTGCCCAGGAACAGCCGGATTCTGTGGGCGTGGAACTGGACTTAGCCCGCTTAAACCAGCTTAAAATGGGCCCCCAATGGCGTAACCTCAATCTGAGCCAGATTATGGCAACCGGCCAGGTCTACCTTCTGTTATTTCACCTGCTGGCTTCCTCATACCAGCGCAGCCTGGGGCAGAAGCTGGGCGTGATGCCCGGAACGGAAATGCTGGAAGCCGTCCGCATTGCCGAATCGGCAAACCTCTCCGTGGTGCTCTTGGACAGGGATGTACGCGTTACGATGCAGCGGGCGATGCAGAATACCGGATTCATTGAAAAACTCCGCCTGCTCGTGTTTCTGCTGGAAGGACTCTTCGGAAAAACGGAGGAAATTTCCGCCCAAACCGTTGAAAGACTGAAGGAAACCGACGTGCTCAACGATCTTCTTGCCAAACTGGGTTCCTCTTTTCCGTCCCTTAAATCCGTGCTGGTGGACGAACGGGACGCGTTCATTGCCCGGCGCATTCAGGAATTTCGGGGCCGTAAACTCGTGGCCGTGCTGGGGAAGGGTCATCTGAATGGCGTGAAATCCCTCCTCGAAAAAGAGGTTCCGGCATTGCGGGAAATTCCGCGTTCGCGCATGCAGGCCGGAATGGATCTGGTGAAGAAAACCCTTCTTCAGTCACTGGTGGCCGGCATATTCCTGGGCTTCCTGGGGTATGCGGTTTTCTTTAAAGGCATCGCTTCCGCGCTGGAAATTGTGTGGCTGATGCTGCTCTTTAACGGCGGCCTGGCCGCACTGGGCGTTCTGCTGGCAAGAGGTCATCCCTTGAGTGCACTGACCGCCTTACTGGCGGCTCCCATCGGGGTCATTCATCCCCTGCTGGCCACCGGCTGGTTTGCGGGGGCCATGGAAGCCCGCCTGCGGGCTCCGCAGGTGAAAGATTTTGAGGAACTGGGAGAACTGAATTCCCTGGGGGATTTTTCGCGCAACAAGGTGACTTCCATCCTGCTGGTGGTGGCCCTCGCCAACCTGGGCAGCATGATTGGGTCTGTGGTTGTGGTTCCGTTGGTGCTGTCGGTACTGGTGGGATAAGAAAGAATCCGTTTTTGGGGCTTCGCTGAAAGTCACCGTTTTTCGGGAATTATCGTTTTTTTTTTTTTCAATACCGAAAAATTCAGCAAAAACCTGAAATAAGGCGTTCTGTTAAAACCGCATCTTCCGAAACCCGATTATTCCCGGATATTTTCAACGGATTCCGTTTTGGGATAATTATTCGTCGTCGTAACTGCTTTCTTCTTCGTCTTCTGCCCCAAATTCGTCTTCTTCGAAGTATTTTTCTTTTTCGCTGACGAGATTGAGTTTTCCGCCCTTAACGCCGATCAGGTAATTGGCTCCGCATTCCGGGCATTCGAAGTCGTCTCCTTCCTCGAACCGGTTAACGTCCAACTCGACTTTTTCCCTGCAGTTAGGGCACTTGGTCTTCATGGGTGCAGCCATAGAATCAGTTTTCTTGCCAGAACGGTTTAAAAATTTTGCTTTTCGGCTGGCCAGGCGAAAATTCCCAAATCCAGTTTGAGGAAAATCTCACTTACCGGCGAGCGGCTTAAACTGCTTCTGAATGTCTTTCTGGCAGGAACCACTCAAAATGAGAGAAATGCCCAAGCGATGAATCCGGTCAGAACCAGATTCAAAATGAGTATGACCAGGTTCTTGAGGACCAGGTCCTGCTTGGTGTACGAAATAATCGTGTAATGAAAGTAAACCATGAGCGCTGCCAGCAGCACGCATAAAACGGCGCTGATTCCAAACAGGGTCCAGGCGGTTGAATCCGAGGTGGTCTGAAGGCCTGAAACGGCATCCAGGAACGTCTGCTGGGTGGAAAAGTCAATTGAACGGACCTGATCCATAAAATTGGGGTAGACTGCATTCACGCCCACAAACCCGATCAGGAAAAAAGCAATGGCCGGCAGGCGCAGGAGGCTTAATGAATACAGCACTCCGGACAGACTATACCGTTCGCTTTTTCCCTTAATCACCATCAGCAATTCAAACAACACCAGTCCGGAAACCGCCCACAAAATGATTTCACGTACCGTGGAGAACAGGAAGATTCCGTAATCAATTTCCGTGCTTCCCGCGTACACGGCAATTCCAACCGTCATCACGGAAGCCAGCACCACGAACAAAACCCCCAACGGAACGCTCGGATGCAGGAACGCATCCTCCACCGCATAACGGGGCTTGACAAAAACGTTCAGAAAATTCATGGAATTCAAGCTAATATGCGCGAACCCGGTATTTAAGGATTGCTTAATGGCACAATTATGGTTTGAGTGCCTGAAATAAAACACACCGTTGGTTCGTTTTTCAGATCATAAAAATATGCGTCGCTTCTAGTTTTTTCTCTATATAACCCACTATGGCCTTTTTGCGTGCCAGAAGCACACCACCCATAAAGGTATTGAGTCTGATTTAACTCAACTTTCTTTTTTACCCAGAAGTTTGTATCATTAAAGAGTTTTTGCCAACCCCTACTGTTCACTTTTCCGGAAACGCGGCTTCAATCAGCGATTTTTTTTTCGCCATCGTTTCCCGCACGGGTTTGAGGAGGGCATCAATTTCCACTGCCAACGCGTTCTTTAAATCCGCCGGATGCAGTTTTCCTTCCAGAAAATCCTTCTCCAAGCCGGCATACTCGGTGTATTCTTTGTTTCCGCCGAACTTGGCCGCCCGCTCAATGATGAACGGTTTCTTTTGATCCGTTTTAAGGGGCAGGACCACGAACCGAACGAATTCCAGCACGCCGTTCGCTTCCGCTGAAATGGGACAGTTGGCCTTGTTGATCCTGGAGCGGATTTCTTCCGCAGAGGCTGCAATGTCAATTTTGCTGGATTCATTCGAGGAACTCATCTTGGTCCCCGTCAGTCCGGTCAGGATGGGGGTCATGACTTCCACGCGCGCACGGTATCCGATGCGGGGAAGGTTTTCCCGCGCAAACATGAGGATTTTCCGCTGGTCAATGCCGCCATACTGTACATCCACGTTCAGGTACTGCTCATCCAGCGCCTGCAGGATGGGGTAGAGGAACCCGCTGAGTTTGGGGTTTTCCCCAAACCGAACCACTTCGGCGGCCGCCCGCTTGCAGCGGTCAAAGGTATTGAGGGCTGCCAGCCGGTACATGTCGAGGGTGTATTCCCTGGTTAACTGGTAATCGCTTCCGCGCACGAATTCAATTTTTTTCATGTCGGTTCCCATGGATTCGCATAAGGCGGACAAAACCGCTTTGTAGTATTCTGCCCGTGCCGCCAGCAGTTCGAAAGGTGTTTTCTGGTCATCTAAGTGCGCATGCAGGTCCGCCAGCAATAATTTGAATTTGAACCCCGCGTTCACGAAATCGCGGACCTTCATCATCGGAATCAGGTACCCGACATGGATTCTTCCGGTGGCCGCAAACCCGATGTATCCGCTGGGCGTCTTTTTCTGCTCCAGCAGCTGCCGTAATTCGTCTTCCTGGACGATTTCAACCGTATTGCGTTTGATGCGCTCAAAGCGTTCCTGGGCATTCATAGCCAAAAACGTGCGGGGATGAGCTTTTAAAATGCTTTTGAACCGGGTTTTGTAGAGTATGAAACCGGTTAAAGTGCTGGCCAGCGGAACCTTTGATTTATTGCATCCGGGGCATGTGGACTATCTGCGTCAGGCCAAGGCATTGGGAACGCATCTGGTGGTGGTGGTTTCCACGGACCGGAATGCCGCCCACACCAAGGGACAGGCCCCCGTTTTTCCGCAGGCCCAGCGGGCCGAACTCGTGCGTTCCCTGAACATGGTGGATGAAGTGGTCTTCGGTCACGAAGGGGACATTCTGGACGTTGTTTCCGAAATCAAACCCGACATTCTGGCTTTGGGGTATGACCAGCACGTGAACGAAAAAGAACTGCAGACCAAATTCTCAGCGGGCGGACTGAACGTTTCCATTCTCCGCTGCAGGCCGTTTAATCCCGAAGAATTCAAATCATCCAAACTCAAGAACCGGATCCGCCAGCAATGATTCTCCGGAGTGCCTTATGCTGAATCCTGGGCAAAGGTAGCCCTTCGATTTCTTTCGGGGAAAAAAACTTCATTCCCGAAGGAACCCTTCCGTTGAGTTTCGTTTCAAAAATGCCGGCTTCCTGTCGGAAATGCGTATACGTGTGGGTGAGGGTTCCTTTCCGGCGTCCGATTTTGCCTTTCAGTCCCGTTTTTTTCATTTTATCTTCAATCGATTCAACCGAATCGGTTAAATGCGTGAGTTCAATCAGCGGCATTTCCCACATTCCCGCCAGGAGCTTTTCCGTCCGCTGGCGCAGGAGGATTTTCCCGTTTTTCCGGATAACGAGCAAGGCAAAGTGCCGGGATGGAATTTTTGCTTTCTTTTTTTTCACCGGAAACCGTTCAACGGCATTCAGCGCAAGCGCCCTGCAGTCTTTTTGAAGCGGGCATTGAATGCACAGCGGATTGTGGGGCGTGCAGATGAGTGCCCCCAGCTCCATGATGGCTTCATTGAATGCCCGCGGATTTCCGGACGGAATGATTTTCTGGAGTTGTTCCTGGAATTCTTTCCGGGTCCGCTGGTCTGCGATGTCCTGGGGGGCTGCATTCACGCGTGCCATGACTCTTAATACGTTCCCATCCACCACCGGAACCGCTTTCTGAAATGCAATGCTGGCCACGGCCGCCGAAATGTAGGGGCCGAATCCGGGCAATTTCAGAAGTTCTTCTTGGGTGGAGGGAATTTTTCCGCTGAATTCCTTCACGATTTTCTGTGCGGCCTGGTGCAGGTGCCTGGCCCGCGAATAATACCCCAGTCCCTCCCAGGCCTTTAATACTTCGGGATAAGGGGCGCTTGCAAGCGCGTGCAAGGAAGGAAATTGTTTGAGAAAACGCTCATAGTAGGGAAGCAACTGATCCATGCGGGTCTGCTGCGCCATCACTTCGCACACCCACACCTCGTAAGGGAGATACTCCCTGCGCCAGGGAAACGAACGCTGGTTGGAGGAGAACCACCTCAACAGGGTTTTTGTTGGAAAAATCATTTGAGGAGCCTTATATCAGCTTCTTTTATACCCGAATTTTCGTTCATATTCTTTGTGATTGATCCATTCAATCAAAATGGAGATGATTTCAATCCGGCTCCCCCGGATGGTGTAAAGAAGCCGCCAGCCGTCCGGCAAATCGTATTTGTGGAGGTTGTTGATGCCGTATTTGTGGACATATTCTTTCGGCCACTGATTGGATGGAACCCGGATTCCACAGAAAGGGTTCTTCACCAGGTCATCCATGGCCCGGTTCAGGAAAGAAGTCAGCTGCTGGTCCTCAAATTTTCCTTTTGCAAGTTCTTCAAACGCCGATTTAAGGGCTGAGTCTATGAATGAGACTCGCCGGGGACGGTTATCCGTTTTCACCGCACCATCAGTCCTTTTTTCCTGAGGCTGGCAATTTCGCGGGGCGCCCAGATCCAAATAGGGTGTTTTTCATCGTCCACCAGGATTTTTCCACTATATTCCAGGTAATCCATGGCGGCCATGTAGGTCTGCCACATCACTTTTTTGGGAAGGATTTTCCACAATTCCCTTAACGAATGATCTCCTTTGGCTTCCCGCACTGTTTTTTCAATCATTAAAACCGTATCCAGCCGCGGATAACGCAATACCTCATTTTTGAAAATCTGCATTTCTCTCTGCATCCGACCACCTGACATCAATTGATATACCAGTTTATTTAATGGTTTCTGTTCTCTTTCATTAAGGTACTTTTATGGGATTTTTGTACCTGCTCTATTTGGCCTTCATTCTCGCCGGAACACTCCTGCTAAAGACCATAATGAAAGTTTCCTTTCGGGGCCGCCTCCGGCCCCTGATTTTCTCCCTCTTCACAGTTCTGCTGGTGTTTGGCGCATGGGACGTGCTCGCGGTGGCCGCCGGGCACTGGCGTTTTTGGGCCGAGCATGTGATTGGAGTATGGTTTCTTAATCAGCCGCTGGAAGAATTGCTGTTTTTCCTCATAGTTCCCTTTTTTTATGTAGTAGCTTGGGAGGCGTTAAAGCAATGGAGGGCCGCTCATGCCTGAGTATACGCTGCTGGCGCTTGGAATACTGGCTTTCTGTGCCGGTCTGGCCATCCGGCGGGTTCCATTGAATCATAAAAGCCTGCTTTTCTTCGGAGTCGGCATTGCCCTGCTGGCCCAGCTGCTCCTGGATAACCTGATGACCTTCCTTGGATTATGGGCGTTTAACCCGAATTCCATTCTGGGCGTTTATGTGCCCGTGATTCCGGCGGAAAATCTCCTGTTTGGGGCGGCGATGTTTTTGTTCACGGTGAGCGTATGGGAATCCGGGATTGCTCAGCCGAACGTGAACGAATAAATCTCGAATCCGTTTCCGTTGACATCCAAAATGAGTGTTTTTTCCGAGTAGTCCGTTCCTGAAACCAGATGATAGAGGGTGCGGGTTTTAATCATTGAAACCGGATTTCCGTTTTCAAATCGTACGTCCGCTCCTGCATTTTCCGGAGTGGCCGGAATGCCATCCACCCACACGCTGATCCGGGTTCCCGGGGGCGCTCCGGCGACGATGTTGGCATTTTTGGCCCTGAATCGCAGCGCGATGCGGCCATTTTCTGAATTCAGGGTTGTATAGTCGGCGGTTGTTTTCCAGGTTCCTTCCAGGTAGGGCCGGTTTAACTGAAACGAATCCGGAAAAGTGTAATGGGTATCCGTTTCGGTTCTGAATCCTTCCGGGTTTCCCAGCCGGGGGGAGTTCGGCCTGAAAAAATCGTATCCGAAATAGATTTCGGGTGTTCCGATTTCCGGAAAATCCGGAGTGCTTTCCGGAGCGTTTGAAGAAGACGTCATTTTGACTCCCGGATTCCGTTCATTGAGCAGTTGCACGATTTTTTCCTCGGTTTCCGCATAACTGCCTTCTCCGATGTGGTCATAGCGGATGAATCCGTCCGCGTCAATGAGATACTTGTGCGGCCAGAACTGATTCCGGTAGGCTCTCCAGGTGGTGAACGCATTGTCCTGAACTACCGGAAAAAGAATTTCCAGTTTTTCCACGGCCACTTTCACGTTGGCATAGTCTTTTTCGAATTCAAATTCGGGGCTGTGTACTCCTAGGATTACGAGTCCCTGCCCGGCATATTTCTGATTCCATTCGTTGAGGTGGGGAACAGTCCGTATGCAGTTGATGCAGCTATAGGTCCAGAAATCCACCAGAACTACTTTTCCTTTAAGGGAACCCAGCGTCAGTCCGGGAACGGTGTTGAGGTACCCGCTGATTCCGCTCAGTTCGGGTGCCTTTATGAAACCGCTTTTATCCACTTCAGGATTACCGGTCGGGGTGGCCGGGTGGCCGGTCGTTGCCATCAGGAGCGCAATAGTGCCTCCGATGAACAGTACTACCCCGGCCAGCAGGATTGGATTGCCGGTTTTAATCCATGGAATCATTGAATTACCTTCCCAGGATATTCGATACGGGCAGAAAATTGGCCACCAGGTTCAGGGTTCCCGTGAATACCAGGATTCCCAGAATAACCAGTATTGCTCCGAAGACCCGGTTAAGCCATTTCAGGTGCGGGCTTAATACTGAAATGAACCGGGTGGATTTGGCCGTGAAGAGTCCTACCAGCAGGAACGGCACTCCAAGACCCAGTGAATAGGAAAGCAGGAGGGGGAATGCGGCATGGGGCAAAGTGACTGCCAGGGTGAGGACTCCCCCAAGCACGGCGCCCACGCAAGGAGTCCATCCGACCGCGAATGCGGCTCCGAAAAGAAACGAAGTGAGGTATGCATATCTGGTTTTAGGAACCTTTATTCTGCGTTCCACCTGCAGGGCATCGATCTGAATGATTCCCAGGAGCATGAGGCCGAAGAGAATGATGATGGTTCCGCCCAGATATCCGAGCCATACCCTGAGATCGTAAGCCATGAATGAAAGGGTGCTCTGAAGCAGGACGCCTATTGCTGAAAAGATCGTGGAAAATCCAATCACGAAACAGACACTGCTTAAAAAGATCCGCCAGCGGGTGCCCGGCGCATTTTCCTGAGCATCCTTCAGGGTTGTTCCGGCCAGAAAAGTCAGGTAAGCCGGAATAAGGGGAAGCACGCAGGGACTTAGAAATGAAACCAGCCCTGCCAGAAAAGCGATTCCCAGCGTCACTTCCGTCATGTCTTCACCCGGCGGCCTGAATGGCTTCAATCAATGCTTCTTCGCTGATTTCTCCGGTGGATTTATGGACAACGGACCCGTCCGAAGCC